>CAMKJU010000020.1 GCA_946413265.1 uncultured Lentisphaerota bacterium | reverse complement strand
GAGCTTCTGCCGCCGTTCGCGTTCGCGCTCGTAGTACGTCGGGCGCCGGAGACGCTTGACGATGAGCGAGAGCCGCCGGTAGAGGAGCGTCGCCACAGTGTAGACGCCGAAGAGCGCGGCCACGACCATAAGGAGCGACACCTTCTCCTCGAACGTGCGCGCGTTGTGCCTGAAGAAAGACTCGAACGTGCGCGGGACGTGTCCGATGGTGTGCCCGTTGCGGTACGCCTCGCTCCAGAACGCACGTCGGTAGCTCTCGCTGTCGAGGCGCAGCACGTGCACGAGGAACCCGTCGACAAGCGTCTCGAACGTGCATGGCGCGGGGTCCGCCGGCTGCCGCACGACGCGGCAACCACGGTCTTCCAGGTACTCTTCGACGGATTTTCTCATGTGCATTTCCTTCTTTGGTCCGGCACCATAATTCTACCACGTCCGACGTCCCGAAGATAGGGGGTAAACTGTCAAAAGAATGCACGGGAAACGTATGAAAATTGTATGAGAAATGTATGAAAATGCATACAAATCGGTGTGCTGCAAGTTTTTCCGGAGGAGACTCGCGTGCGATTACGGTACGGAACGGCGTTTGTGGGTGAGGGGGGCTGCGTGCGATTACGGTGCGGGACGGTGTAGGGTAGAGGGGCCGTGCGATTACGGGAAGGAACGAAGGGGGTACGATTATGGTGCGGAATGGCGCGAGGGGGGCGTTACACGCTTGATGCTGTCTAATTTTGCTCAACCCTAAAGTCTAACTTTACGCATAGCCCAACACCTAGTTTGATGGCCATTGCGGAGGCTTGTGGGGCCGGGCCCCAGGGGCTAATGCAACGAAAGTGTGTCAATGGCAGAGAGACGTGGTATAATAATGTGCGCTGGCGTTCTGGGCATCGCGTCGTTGGGCGTGGGCCTGGCGGCGGCAGAAAGGAGAATGTCTAAGTGGCAAAAGCATACATATTCGACATGGACGGAACGCTCGTGGACAACTGCGCGTGGCATGTTAAGGCGTGGCGTGCGTTCGCTGTCCGCCAAGGGCGCGAGATAACCGAGGGAGGTTTTGGCAGCAGAGTAGCCAGACATTCTCTTTGATTCATTTGCCGAATTCAAGAAACTAACGGATGACAGATTGACATTCTTGATTGACGAAAGGGAGAAAAAGTAATGAAGAGAATGATTGGAATCGTGGTTGTGCTGGCGGTTGTGTTGGCGGGATGTGTGCAGGTGCATGTGGGCGTCGGCACGGGCCACGGCTTCGTGTCGCTCGCCGAGGCGGTGCCGGACGCCATCCTGGAGATCCGCTACTACTCGACGTACAATTTCGTGGGCGAGCGCGTGGACGGCTACGAGCGGCCGTGCGCGCTGATCACGAAAGAGGCCGCGGCCGCCCTCAAGGCGGCGAGCGACGACTGCGTCAAGCGCGGGTACCGCCTGAAGATCTATGACGCCTACCGTCCGCAACGCGCCGTCGCGCATTTCATGCGGTGGGCGAAGGACACGAAAGACACGCGGATGAAGCATGCCTTTTACCCGAACCTGGACAAGTCCGTCCTCTTCGCGCAGGGCTACATCGCCGAGCGTTCCGGACACAGCCGCGGCAGCACCGTTGACCTCACGCTGTTCGACATGAAGACCGGCAAGGAAGTGGACATGGGCGGCACGTTCGACTGGTTCGGGCGCGAGTCGCATCCCGACTACAAGGACATCACGAAGGAACAGTTCGCCAACCGCATGCTCCTCCGCGAAATCATGCTCGCCCACGGTTTCAAGCCGATCGCAGAGGAATGGTGGCACTTCACGCTCAAGAACGAGCCCTATCCCGACACCTACTTCGACTTCCCCGTGCGGTGAAAAGGTATGCACTAGGAAATGCTAAAAGGAGCTGATGGAGCATGAAAATCGAGGAACTCATTGACAGGGGCGACGAGACGGGGCAGCGCATTCGCGAGACGCTGAACGTCCTGCTTGAATCTCCGTACTTCTACAAGACGGACGACGAACGCCTGTTTCTCGTCTTGACGCGCTACAAGCGGGCGTTTGAGTCGTTCTTCGAGAAGTTCTTCGGCTGGACGCTCGTGATGGACGCGAAATGCGCGCGCCTCTACAAGCCGAAATGGTTCAACGAGAAGATCACGCTGCCCAACCGCGACATGTTCGGCTTCACGAAACGTGACGAGTGCATGGCGTTTCTGCTGCTCATCGAGTTCTTTGAGCGTGAATGTCGCGAGCAGGGCGTGACGGCGGATGACCGCGAAAATCTGCGCTTCCGTTTCGGCGACTGGCTTGAATACGCGGCGGCTCGCTTCCGCGCGTTGATGCCCGACAAAGAGGAGAACTACACCGATGAACGCGTGAGGCAGATTTTGCGCGACATCATGCCCGACCTGGTGCGGTATCGTTTTCTGCAAAAAGTGAGACCTTCCGCCGACGACAGCGTGAGCGAGGCTGAGACGATCTTCGAATGTCTGCCTGCCCTCTGGCACTATCAGGCCGCGCAGCTCAATCAGCCGATTGCCGTGGAGGAGGAAAGCGCATCATGAAGCCACGTGAGAACTATCGAATTACCGCCGTGCGGGTTGTCGAGTTCCACAACCTCGGCACCACGACCATCGAGATTCCCGAAGGCGGGCATTTGTTTCTCCTGGGCGACAACGGCTCAGGTAAGACAACGATCCTCGACGCAATTCACCTGGTGCTGACCGCCGGGCGCGAGATGGAGTTCAACTCCGCCGCACGCGTTGCGGGCGCGAAGGATTCTGGCGGACGCACCATCCAGGGCATCGTGCTTCGCTATAACGCCGTCACCGGGCGTCCCATGCGCGAGACGGGCATCACCTACGCTGCGGTGGAGTTGAAGTCGGATGCCGGGCGCGTCGTTTCGCTTGTTGTCGGGCTTGCGGCGGACGGCATGGACGTCGCCTTCGAACGTTGGGGCGGTATTGCGTCCGTTCCTGTCGCAGATCTTCCGCTCGCCGTAGAGGAAGGCGGACACCTCCGCGCCGCGACGCAGACGGAGTTCAAGCGCGGCATCACGGTCCTGACGGGCGGCAAGTACTACGGACACATCAACGACTATGCCGACGCCGTCGGGGCGCGCCTTTTCGGCGGCGAGGCGAAATACGCCGACGTCTGCAAACTCCTTCGGACGGCCAAGGCGTATCGCGAAATCGCGGCGCGCGCGGCAAACTACGACGACCTTTTCCGCAAATTGCTTGAGGAACCGAGCCGCGACACGTTTGAGCCTCTCCTGAAGGGGCTTCGCGAACTGGAGGAAAGCAAGGGACGCCTTGAGCAGATTGACGAGCGGGCGGCCTACCTGAATGAACTTCGCCGCGAATCCGAGCGGCTGGAGAAACTGCGTTTTCATGCCGACCTTGTGGGCTGGGCTGAAGCCGATGCGAAACGTACCGTCGCCGAGCGCGAAGGAGCGACGATTGCCGAATCAGAACAGGCGGCACAAAAGGAACTTGCCTCGCTTGAAGGTGAGTGGGCGGCGCTGAAGGACGACGTCGCCCGCGCGCGGGAGCGGCTTTCGGATTTGCGGGCGAAAGACAAAACCGGCCTTGTTGGGCAGGAAAAGGCCGCCGCGCAGCGTCTCTCCGAGGCTGAGCGCAAATTGTCAGACGCCGAACGTGTCCTTGCCGAAGACAGGCGCTCGGCACAAGAGGCGGAAAAGGCGGCGAAGTCCGCGTGCGAACATCGCGCATCGGCGTTTCGCAAACAGGCGGACGATTTGATGTCCGCCGGCAAGACGGCGAATTTTTCGGCGGGCGGAATCGCAGATGCGTTGTATGGCGCAGACGCGCGGGATTTGACCGAGTTGTTTGCAGAGGCGCGTGCCAGGGCCACGGTGGAAATCAATGTGCGCTCGGACGCGGCGTTTCACGCGCGTGCGGAAGCCGAGGTCGCGCAACGCGAAACCGAGGAGCGTCGCAAAGAACTTGATGCGATACGCGCACGCGGTGAAAACCTGCCGGATGTTCCAGGTTTCGCCGAGGCGCGCGAGGAGTTGCGCGCGAAGATGCTGGGGGCGCGTCCGCTCTACGAACTGCTGGAGCCGGCTTCTGGATGCGACGCGCGCCATCTTGCGTTTTTGGAGCGGCTTGTCGGCGACGATTTTCTTGCGACGTGGGTCGTGCGGCCTAACGAGGCTGATCAGGTGCGGAGGATTGTGTGGTCGGCAACAACAAGCGGACAACAACAAGGTGTGTGCCCGACCGTGTCTGTGCGGGGCGAATCGGATGATGTGTCCGTCAATGACCTTGCGCCGTGGCTGGGAACGTTCGTGTCGTTTGAGGAATCCGACGTCGAGGCGGTGCGTCTTCTCGCGCGGCATCTTGCAGCGAAGGTGGGGCCGAAGGACGGCGACTTCCTTTCGCAGAAAACGTGGCTTTTCAGGGGACGCGAAGGACTCTTGGCTGCCGCGAAGCCGCGTCTCATCGGCGCGAAGGCGCGTGCGGCGGAACAGGCGCGTCTGGAAAAGGCGGCCGAGGCTCGGCTCGCGGAAGCGGAACGTCAGGAAAAGGCGGCGTCGAAGAAAAGCGCCACGTGCGAGCAGGCGCTTGCCGCGTTGCAGACGTTCATGACGAGACTGGAAGATGCAAGAGACGTCTCCGTACGCGAAACCTCCGCCGTGAACGCCGCAGAGGCGGAGTTGCGCCGCATTGCCGACCGGACGTCGATTTCGGAGGTGCGCGCGGAGGAACACCGCCGTGCGGTGGCTGTGTGCCGTGACGAACTCGAGGACGTGCGCGTGAAGATGCGCGCGGAAGGAATTGACGGTTCGCTTGAAAAGCGAATTGCATCTGCCGAAAAGACCGTTCGAGAAAAGGAACGCGCTGCGGATGTTGCGCGGGAGAGGATCGGTGGCGTCCGCGGACGGATCGAAGGTCTCGCGAAGGCGCGCTCGGCGCGGGAAGCCGAGGCAGCCGAGGCTGCCGCGCGTGCGTCCGACATGTTGTCCCGTTTCGCCGTGCGGATTCCAGAGGGACAGGACGTTGCGCGGTTCGCGGCAGAGGAGTTTCCGCAGCTTGCCGTGGAGGGGGCTGACTATTCGGCGCTACGCGAAGGATTGGCGAAAGAGTCGGGCGCGGCGGAGGCGAAGATCGAACAGCGCATCCGCGACCAGAAAGGCGAGGCGTATGCGTTTTCCTTCGACCGGGCGGCGAACAGCATCACCGACCGTCGCGGAAGTGCGCTTGCGGAAGTGCTTGCGGACGAAACGCGGCGCGTGGAGGAGCTCAGGGGCGTTCTCGACAAGAAGAGCCGCGAGGTGTTCGAACAGATATTCATGGGCGAGGTCATGCGGAGGCTCTACCTCGATCTCATGCGCATCACGGATTTGACCGGACGCATCCAGCGTCAGCTCGCCGGGCGGAAATTCGGATCGAACCGCTATGCGTTTTCCATATCGCCCATCCCCGAATACGAGGGATTCGTCCGACTCGTCCGCAAGGGTTACGCGCTCGACTCCGGCGGGGAAAAGGACGAGCTGCGGGACTACCTTGAACTGCACAGGGACGAAATCCTGAACGCGGACATCGACACGATCCCCGACATCTTCGACTACCGCAAGTGGTTCCGCTTCGAGCTGAAGGTCGTGACGGAGAACGAGGAGGGGCGTGTCATTGACCGCAAGGTGAAGAGCATGGGGTCGGGCGGCGAACAGGCGGTGCCGAACTACCTCCTGATCCTCACCGTCGCGGAATTCCTCTTCCATGGCGGCGATGGCGTGGAACCTCCCAAGACGGCGCTTCTGCTGTTCGACGAAGCCTTCTACGGGATCGACGCGGCGAGGCGCGACCAACTGTTGGCTTTTGCCGATGCGCTCGGACTCCAGCTTTTCGTGTCATCTCCGGACCAGGACGGCGTGAAGCGCGAAATCAGACATTCTGTTTCGCTGATCGTGGTGAAAGATGAGAACCTCGACGTGCACCTGACGCCCGTCGTCTGGCGCAACGTCGCCACGCAGGGTGATTTGCTTGGCGGCGACGCGCCGGAAGTCGGCATGACGGTGAAGGAGGAAACAAAATGAGTGAGAGTCCGCTGACCAAAGACAAACTCGCCGCAGCGATTCAAAACGCGCCTGCGGTGGCGGATGTGCTGAAGAAACTTGCGGGCAAGGTCGCGCGTGGCGTGCGGCTGCCGGCGTCGTTCACCGCGAGGGGGCTCGATTACGCGGCGCAGCGCGAGCTGGAGCACTTTCTTGGCACCATCGGGCAACGTCAACCGGACGGTTCCTTTTACATCCAACTGCACGAGTTCCTGCGTGGCCCTGAAATGTGGCGCGATGCGCTGGAGTATTTTGGTCTTGCAAGGGAAAGTAGAGCGGATTCCAGCAAGGATATTTTCGCACGACTCAAGTTGCTTGTCCCTGAAGCGGAGGAGGCTATCGACTTATTGTCGCAGAGAGATGAAGTTTTGCGGTTTGTGGCAGACAGTCAGAATGCCAAGGACTGGATACGGCTGTTCCGGCACATGGTTGAAAAAAGGCTGCTCCGCGACGACAGTTCTGCTATCACGCTTTCGCAACTCGGGTCCGACTGCTTCAACGACAGCAAGAAACTCAGGACGGGTCCGCTGCGTCGGCAACTCACGCACATCTTAAGCATTTTTGCAGACCATAATCCGAATGACGAGCGTACCGTGTTTGGACATTTTGGAATCATCGAGAATCCTTACACGACGTCTGTTACCGCATTCATCCCAATAGCCTTTATCACGAAGGCGTGCAGACAGTTCGATTTCCCCCGTCAGCTTTTCGATGAGGGATTGGCTTTCCAGCTACCGCTTGAGACAATGGAGAACATTCTGGGTGTCGGTTGGGATAGAAGCGTATCCATGACCGTGACGACATGTGAGAACGCAGCGCCTTTTGCGCGCATGGTTGAGAGGCGTATCCCATGCGTCTATACGGAGGGGTACCCCAACTATTGCGTGAAACGGCTTCTCACCGTCTTGCACATGGCTGGTGTGAAATGTGTTCATGAGGGAGATGCCGATATCGATGGATTCAACATCGCCCACGAAGTGTCCACATGCATAGATGTCAAACGCGTTGTCGCGTCTGACGCCCTTAAGATCGCGATGAAGGCGGTTCCTACGGCGGGAATCCCATTGACGGATGAACAGCGAGTACGCGCCGAATCGTTTCTTGAGTGCAATCCACATTGTATCTGCGCAAACGCAATCCGACAGATGCTTGATTGGGGGCGTTGGATCGAACAGGAATCGTTTGAGACGATCCTTGCCAAGGAGAGACGGTGAGGCGGCGGATGGAGAAGCAGGCGGCTGATTTGTTCGCCGAGGCTGACGGTCACGCGGGACGCGTGACCCTACCGGCGGTCGCGGGGCGACCGCCCTACCGTGATGACGAGTCTGTTGGGGCCGTATCGCTGATAAGATCCCCGCTTGTGGATGAGACGAAGGAATGGCTTTCGGCACGTGCGCTTACGCTCGGCAACATGCTTGCGAGCGAACGCGCCGTCGAGTATGTCGCGATCCTGCGTGCGCTTGCCGCGTTTCGCGCGGAACACGAGCCTGAGCCCCTGCATGAGGACGTGGAGCGGAAAGTTTGCGGCGAAGACGCCGAGGCGTCCGCATCTGCGACATTCAAGGGTGATATCCACCAGCTGAAGGAATGGAACCTCGTCACGGAGCGCATCGAGAAGGAGCGATTGCGCGGCTATCGCGACAACCGACGCGCAAAATTCCGCTATCGGATGTGCGACGACGCGGCGGCGTTCGTGGAATGGCTGGAGGACCGCCATGCACACGACCTCTTGCCCGGCGGCGGGGACGAGACGGGGAATCTTCTCGACATGCAGCGGTCGATCCTCGCCGAGCTTCGGCGGATGCTGCACCGTGTCGATGCTGCGCACGTCGGCTACGAGACGGCTGGCGACGTCCTCTTTCGCGTCGACCAGGTGTCGCGTTACGTCGATGCGACGGCGAAGACTCTTCAGGAACTCAATCTGCGGCTCCTGAGTTTCGGTATCGCCGAATTCTCTGCGGAAGAGGCAAAGCCGATTGTCGATGAACTTGCGGTATTCCTTGAGCGGTTCGGGAGACGCTTCGGGACGCTTCGCGAGGACATCCTGCGCGATGTCGAGGAGATGCGCCGCGACTGCCATGCGAAACGGTGGAAGGCGTGTGCGGATACGTTGGCGGCGGAGACCTCGCGGTTCCGGCATATCGCGTCCGTGAAGATCCCCGACGCGCAGCGTATCCTCGCCGACGCATCGCTCTTCTACGGCGCAGGCGGCACGCTTGTTTCGCTCATGTCACGCATTGGCGATTCGGCGCGCAAGGTCTGGGGGAAGCTCAATGCGAAGCTGCGCGAACTGGAACGCCGCAACCACCGCATCGAGGATGTCGGCGCGCGTCTTGCGGAACTTGCGCGGCTTGACGAAGCGGATGTGCCTCATCGTTGGCTGCAGCGGCTTCTTGAGCCTGCGGCGATGTGCGGCGACGCACAGGTGAGGCCGAACGGAGAGAAGTCAGTTGCACCGCTTCCCAAGAGATCGTCAAATGTCAAAACTCAGAAGATCATCTCGTGGATCACGCCGCGCAAGGTCGGGGAGCGTCCGGACGTCGCATCCATCGCGCAGGAACGTGCGAAGCGCCTGAGAGATTGGATGTCCGCGCGCGGAATCTATCCGTCACGTGAAGCTGCCGCGCTTTCTGGAGGTACCTATTCCGAGTTCGGGGATTTCGCCAACTTGATGCAGGTCATTGAGCATGTCTGGTTGGGGAACGGAGAGAAGGCACGGAAACTCCTTGATGTTCGCGGCACGCCGACAGGAGAAGGCGCAAAAGTCTCAATCGACCAGGCCACGTTGGAGTTTGAAGACATCATGCTTGAACGATGCTTAATCGCATTGAGCAATGCCAAATAACGTGAAAGTGAGAGTCGGTTGCAATTGAAAGAGGTGTTTGCGTATGAAAGCGGCAATGATGATTCTTACGGCGGCCATTGGGCTGTCTGCTATCGGCGAGGAATACGAATTGCAGGGAAATTCGCGTTCGCTTCCCGATGACTTGCGCTGTGACATGTGTCCTGGGCTGCGGATGTCGTGTCGTGTGAAGTTCGCCGCGCACCCCTCCGAGGTCGGGCAGATGACCTTCCTACAGAAGGGCCGTGCGAATTCGCCGGGCTCGTTCTGGCTTCGCGTGGACGGCGGACGCGAGAAGGTTGCGTTCAGCTTCTTCGTCAACCTTGGCACGGGGCCCGAACCGCGAGTGTCGGTGTTGGGCGCGAAGGACATTGAGATTGGCAAATGGTATGACGTCTCAGCTGGATGGGACGGTACCAACACGTGGATCACCGTGAACGGAACGACCAACAGTCGCCGCCGTGTGTGCGCAAGACCCTTTTCCGGTTGCGCGGGACCAATCAAGGTCGGACCTCTTCGCGGCATTGTCGCGGATCCCATGATGGATTCGCCTGCACTGGGGCGTCCGATTGTCTCCTTCGGCATGTTTCGCACGCAGGAACTGATGCCGCGCTTGGGCTCGTCCGCCACACTGAAGGTCGATCTCCTCAACTTCGGTACGGAGCTGGGTCCCTGTACGGTCGTGGCGAAAGGGAAGGACGGCGTGTCGATCACGCCTGCGCGCATCGAAATTGCGTCGTTGGACGAGGGCGAGTCGCGTTCGCTCCAGTGGCGCGTCGACGCTGGCACGATTGGCCTCGCGTTTCTAGAGTTCGCGGTCAAGCATGACGGGCGGACAGTCGCGAAGGCCGGAAAGCGCATCGTGTTCATGCCGGCGACGGATCCAGACTATTCGGCGAAGGCGTGGAATCCGCCCGTGAAGCCCACGCGTACGTGGTATGTCGATTCCGACGCGGGCGACGACGCGCAGGACGGACTTACGCCGCAGACCGCATGGCGCACGTTCAAGAACACGGCTGGCATGGAGCTTGGCCCGGGCGAGAGGCTGTTGTTGAAGCGCGGGGGCGTGTTCAACGGCGACCTCGTCGTTTCGGCGCGCGGTTCGGAGGAGAGCTGGGCGGGAATCGGCGCGTACGGCGAGGGAATGCGTCCGATCATCAACCGCAACCGTCACCTCAACGACCGCTGCGGCTGGGTGCGTGGCGCGGCGTATCTCGTGGTGCGCGACCTCGTGTTCTGCAACGCAGGCTCGGGTTTTACGGTGGAGTGCTCGCGTCCGGGGGACGGACACGTCCTCATCGAACGCTGTCTCTCGCACCACATCGAGGGCATGTACCGCTTCAACTCGCACGGCATCCCCGAGTGGTGGGACGAGCCGGGCGCGGAAGGCGGCAGCCGTTCGACGGGCGTGGCGGTGTCGGGACGCCACGCGCGGTGGATCGTGATGCGCGACTGCGAGTCGTACCAGTGCTCGAGCGGCTTTACCGTGAGCGGCGTGGACACTTTCGTGAACCGCATGTACTGCCACGACAACTACGCGCACAACACCTCGCCGCACCCCTACAACCTCGCGAGCCGGTCGTGGATGACGGATTGCGTGTTCGATGCCTCTGGCTGGCACGCGCCGGCGGGCACGATGGGGATCATGCTCGCAGGGAACGACGGCTGGATCGTGCGCGGCTGCCACTTCCTCAACCAGCCCGACTCCGGTTCGCCCGACCAGGGGGGAATCGACTTCGAGGCGGGCGGCGAGAACTGCCTCGTGGACCGCTGCACGTTCCGCAACAACGCGGGCGCGGCAATCGAGGTGCTGGGACTCATAAGGCCGCAGACGCGCAACGTGCACATCCGCGCCTGCAAGTTCGACCGCAACAACTGGTCGTTTAAGAACGGTCCGGCGGAGATACAGGTGTGGGGCTCGCCTTCGACTGGCGAGGACATTGCCTGCTCGAACGGACGTATCGAGGGCAACGGCTACGTACTCGTGCCCGGTGTGCCGTTCTATGTGAACCACTCGCGCACCACGAACGACTGGACGCTCGTGGACAACCGCGAATTCGACTTTGCCGAGGGACTCGACAAGGCTTTCCCATATGTTGATCCGCCCGAGGTGCGCGCGTGCGGCGAAATCTGGACCGACAACCCCGTTGTGGCGCTCTCCGCGCGCGTGCAGGATGGCAGACGCTCGGAGAACGGTATGGCGTTCGCCCCGCGACCGTCGCTCGCGCTCGCATGGGAGCAGATCGAGGGACCGGCGGGTGTAGCGTTCGCGAAGCCGTCCGCCGCCTGCACGAAGGCGACATTCCCCGGCGAGGGCGACTACCGCGTGCAGGTGAAGGCTGACAACGGCACGCTCTGGCGCACGTCGCGGACGGCGGTACACATGCTACCCGCCGGCACGCGCACGTTCGGCGCGTGGGACTTTTCGAAGCCGCTTGACGCGCAGGGCTGGCGCGCGGAGAACACGGGCACCTCCTATCGTTTCATTCCGGGTAAGGTTCCGTTCTGGAACACCGAGTCGTTCCCCGTGCGGCTCGTTTGCGGCGACTACTACGTGATTGCGATGCAGAATGCGGCGGGGGCGTGTCTCGTCTCGTCCGACGACCGCGACACGGGCATCGCCTTCACCGCGGACCGCGCGAACACAGTGCGCGTGAAGATGATGAACCACACCGACTCGGCGCGAATGCGCCTCTGGTGGCAGACGGACGCCGAGCCGGAGTGGAAGGAGACGAACTCCGTGGCGTTCGACGTGAAGCCGCAGGACACGAACGACACGGTTTACACCGTGCCGATGCCGCGCATCGGCGTCGTCAAGCAATTCCGACTTTCCTTCTCCGCCGACGGCTCGCCCGTCACCGGCACGTGCCGCATCGACTACATCTGGGCCGGTCGCCTGCCGACTGCGGGGAATGGTTTCTGAGTACAAGCTGACTGAAAGAAACAGACAAACTATCATCAACCAACTTATAGACAAGAGAGGAGCTGTAAATGACACTTGAAAGTACAATAGCTGGATCATGGTATCCGGGAAGCGAACGGGAAATCCGCGCGCTTGCCGAAAAGTGGGAGATGCGGATCGGCGGCGAGAAGTCTGCGCCGGCCATTCCCGAAAGGCCGAACATACTTCTCATGCCACATGCAGGGTGGGCGTACTCAGGCGAGATTGCGTGGCGGACCGCCCGGCTAGTGCGCGGCGCAAAGTACAGCCGCGTCGTCATTCTTGCACCAAGCCACCGCGCATGGATCGAGAACCGCCTCGTCGCGCCGGAGGCGGAGGCAGTGTCGACGCCCCTCGGCAAAATTGCCATCGACAAAGAGTGGTTTGACCGTCTTGCGCTCATGGCACCCGTCGCCCGCAACAACCGCATACACGCGGCGGAGCATTCCGCGCAGATCGAATATCCGCTTCTCCAACTTGCGCTGGGGAATGGCTTCACGCTCGTTCCGCTGGTGATGGGCTCTTTCGGACGCGACCAGATGGCGATGTGCGCACGGGCACTTGCGCGGTTGATGGACAGCAAGACGTTGCTCGTCATTTCCTCCGACTTCACCCACTACGGCACGGACTTCTCGTATGCGCCGTATGGTACCTCAGGCGGCGAGGACGTGCGTGCGAAGGTGGCGTCCGTTGACGGCGAGGCGTTTTCGTTTATGGCCAAGTGCGATGCCGATGGCTTTGCCGCATACATCGGTAAGACAGGTGCGACGATCTGCGGACACATCCCGATCGAACTCGCCCTGCGCGCGTTTCCCGGAAAGCCGCCGCTCACACGCCTTGCGTATGCGGCGTCGTCCGACACCGACCGTGACTTCTCGCGCTTCGTGTGCTACACTGCCGCCGTGGGGCGTGTCGAGTGGCCAGGCGAAGGAAATCAAGTTCTCGATGCCGAAGCGCGGGCATACCTCCTCCGCATCGCCCGTGAATCGATGGAAAGTGCGGTCAAAGGCATTCCCTATTCTCGTCCTCCGTTTCCCGTTCCGAAATCCCCCATTGCCATGAAGATGGGTGCGTTCGTGACGTTGAACGACAGGACTACTGGCGCGTTACGCGGCTGCATCGGCGAAATCATGCCGATGCGTCCATTGGTTGAGGCGGTCGTCAAGCGGGCGGTTGATTCCGCTCTCCACGACCCGCGTTTCATGCCCGTAACGGAACGCGAGCTGAGCGGGATCCGCGTGGAGGTGTCCGCCCTCACACCGCCGAAGCCGGTGGCGTCGTGGCGCGACATCGTACTGGGACGCGACGGGATGACGCTTGAGAAGGGCGGAGCGTTTGCGGTGTTCCTGCCGCAGGTCGCGCCGGAGCAGGGATGGGATCTCGAGACCACGCTTTCGTATCTTTCGAGAAAGGCGGGGCTCTCGGCAGACGCCTGGCGCGACGGAGCGAAGTTCGAGACTTTCCAGGCCGAAGTGTTCCACGAGTAGATCAGACGGCCTTTTTTGCGTCTTTCCCAGCGCGTTAGCCGCCTATTGCACGAAGGATTTCGGCTTCAGAAGTGATGCCTGCCTCGACCTTGGCGCGCGCGTCGTCTGCAATCGAGGTGGAAAGTCCCGTTTCGGGAGCGTACATCTCGAAGAGGCCGATACGCCCCCAGTAGCCGCGTCCGCCGCAGGCAACGCAGCCTTTCGGCTCCCAGCCGCGTACACCTTTAGTGCGGCACTCCGGACAGAGCCTGCGCACAAGCCGCTGCGCCACGGCGAGGCGGAGCGTGGCCGGCACCAGGTTCGGGTCGAGTCCCATGTCAATGAGCCGCGTGACGGTGGACTTCGCGTCGTTCGTGTGGAGAGTGGAGAGGACGAGGTGTCCCGTGAGTGCGGCCTTCACCGCCGCGTCGAGCGAGTCCGAGTCGCGGATCTCGCCTATCATCACCACGTCGGGATCGTGGCGCAGCAGCGACTTCAGCGCCTTCGCGAAATTGACCTTGTCCGCTGAATCGACCTCCGCCTGCGCCACGCCCGGGATTTCGTACTCAATGGGGTCTTCCACCGTGATGATGTTGAGCGGTTCGCCCTTCATCAGTTCCTGAATGGCGGCGTAGAGCGTGGTAGTCTTGCCGCTGCCCGTGGGACCGGTGAGCAACACGAGACCATGCGGACGCCGCAGCACGGCCTCGAAGGCCGCGCGGTCGGAATCGGACATCCCGAGTTCCGCGATGCCAAGGCGTTTGCCGCCAGTCTCAAGAAGACGTAGCGTCACGCGCTCTCCATGGCGCACTGGCAGCGTCGCCATACGCACGTCGAGCGGCGAGGCGGCGAACGCGCCCGCGCCGCCCATCCGCCACGAAAACCCGCCGTCCTGTGGGGCGCGGCGTTCGGCGATGTCCAGTGAGGCGAGCACCTTCAGCCGGCTCGTCACCGCGTTCTGCATTGCGGCGGGGATGCGCAGAACTTCCTCCAACGCGCCGTCGATGCGGAACCGGACGCGCACCGAGTCCGCCGCCGGATCGAGATGCACGTCCGATGCGTGCAGGAGCAGACCCGCGCGCAGGATGCGGTCGACAAGCTGCACGCTGTCTGTAAGCGACTCGGCGTGCGCGAGCAGTTCCTGTGCGCTCAGCATAAGCGCATCCTCCCCTTGAGAATGTCCGGGTTCTTCGATAGGGCGAGGGCCGTGCGCTCGTCAACGCGTCCCGCTGCCAGCAGTTCCGCGAGCGACTGGTCGAGCGTCAACATGCCGGCGTTCCGTCCCGTCTCGATGACTGAATAGATTTGTGCCGTGCGACCTGTGGCGATGAGGTTGGCACAGGCCGGCGTGTTGACAAGCAGTTCACATGCGGGATGGCGCGTGCCGCCTGGAGACGCCAGCAAGTGCTGCGCGAAGATGCCGCGCAGGACGAGTGCGAGCTGGTGGCGCGCGCTCGACTGTTCTTCTGCGGGAAAGACCGATACAAGCCGCTCGATCGCGCCGGCGCAGTCGCCTGCGTGGAGCGTGGTGAACACGAGGTGCCCTGTCTCGGACGCACGCAGCGCGGTGCGGATTGTCGCCAGGTCGCGAATCTCGCCAACGAGTATCACGTCGGGGTCCTGGCGAAGCGCCTCCACTAGGGCGTCGTTGAAGCTGCGCGTGTCGCGTCCAACCTGCCGCTGGTTGATGATGCACTTGTCGGCCTGATGCACGTATTCGATCGGGTCCTCAATTGTGATGATGTGCCCCTGGCGCCGGTGGTTGATGCGGTCGACCATCGTGGCGAGCGTTGTGGATTTCCCGCTGCCGGTAGGTCCCGTCACGACAACCAGCCCGTCGTTCTCGTTGCAGAAGTCGGCAAGGCGCGGAGGCAGCCCAAGTTCCCCAAAGGAGCGGAAACGCGCGTCGAGCCGACGCAGGGCGATCGCGTGGCGGTCGTTCGACCGGTAGAGGTTGAAGCGGTAGCGCGAGCCTGACGGACTCGTCAAGGCTCCGTCGATCGTGCCGTCCCGCGCAAGCGTGAGGCGCACGCGCTCGGTGCCGTCAGGACATCCGATCGGCAACGTGTAAAGCCCCAGCTCCATCGTGAGTTCATCGACCGTCTGCATGTCGAACGGCTTGAAATTGCCTTTCGGGACAAGCGCCCCGCGAATGCGGAAGCGCGGCGCAAGCCCCACTGAAATGTGCAGGTCGCTGGCCTCGAACTCCTCGCACAAGTCGAGCAGTGTCTCCAGAAGTGAACTGATAGTCATAACCACACCTCCACTGTCCAGCGATTCCGTTCTTCAGCCCGCATCACCACTCCGTCAGGTATAACGGCCATCTCTCTGTCGGAGATCGTGCCAAGCGCCTTGACGACGTCGGGGTAGCGTCCGTCGATAGTGTATGAGCGGTGCAGCGGTTCGGGACGCGCCCCAGTGGTCTTCAGCAGTTCTCCCGCCTTGCCTGTCTGAGCCCTGTCGCGGCGCTGACCGTCCGTGGCCGCGCTGCCGACAACAGTCAGACCCGACTCGCGGAAAACCTGCAGCACGGCGCGTTCGCGTTCGGCCGCTCGTTCTTGCGCGTCGGCCTTCACTTTCGTCTGGGGCATCGGCTTTTTGCGCTCCGCTTCAAGTTCGGCCTTGGCCTCGGCAAGGGCCTTGTCGGCACGGCGCTTCTCCATCGGGAAGTCTTCCTCCTCGACGAGCGTCTCGTGGCGGCGCGACAGTTCGTCCATCTGCCTTCCGGCGTCCGCACGCCACAAGTACCAGTATGCGGCCAGTAGCGCCAACGGCACCGCCACGGCAAGGAACAGCTTGTCTTTTACGCGTATCTCAGTCATGGGTCAACTCACATTCGAATTCTGCCGTAAGGCCGGGCGTCCTCACGGCAATGGGGCCGGGCATGAGGCGCCAGCCAAGTTCTGTTGCGGACTTCGTGAGCGCCACCTGCACGTCGGCAGCCGCAGCTGCCGTCACGGCAACGCCCTTGATGCGCAAGGCGGATGGTCCGCCGTCCAGGGTCATCAACACGGCGCGCTCGCCGTAGGCGGCGGCAATCGCCTTCATGATCTCCGCGTAGGCGGAGCGTGCGCGTGCGGCCTCGTCCTGCGCGCGCGCCGCAGTCTCGCGTCTTTCGCGCAGCGCCTGCGCTTCGGCGCGCGCGGCCGTCGTAGGCCTGCGGACCGCGTCGAGCTGCGCCTCCAGGTTCGCCTGTACGGCGACCTCTTTCCGCAGTGCGGCAAGACGCTGATGCGTGAAGAAGAAATCCACAGCCGCCAGCACAAGCGCAAGCGCCCCCAGCACAAGCAACGGAACGAGGAAGCGGGCGCCGCCGGTCGCGGAGCGGTTCTTCTTCCGCTTCACGGTGACGTCGAAAACGCGGACAGCAGGGTCTGGATCGATCGCAGGCACGTACGTGACCTCCGCCTCAGATGCGGGGATGCCCGAGAACGGCTCGACTTCGTAGGCGAGCGCCATCGCCAGTTCGTCGGGACGCAAACCGGTCACCTGCACGGACGCCATCCGCACCTGCTGGTGGAAGGCGTTCGCGTCGTCTTTTGCGGATTGCTGTCCTTTGCTTGTCATGGCAGGCTGATTGAAATGAGGTTGTCACCGGGCTTCACGTCGATCGTGCGTGCGAGTCCGGAGCGGGAATCCTTCAGGATACGCCGTCCTGGGGTAAGCCCCTCGAATACGGCCGAGGCGGGGTACAGCACTTTCTGGACGGCGCCCGTAATCAGGCCGCTCGCAGGGCCGTACCACGTATAGGTGATTTCTCCGGCGAAGGTGGGGTCTGCCGATTGTGCACTTATGACCAGGCGGCTTGTGGCGCCGCCGTCGGGCGCGAGTTCGATTGTCCGAACGCCATTCGCCTGCGCGCGGGGTCCGTAATGCGCGACGGTGCAGATGAAGCCGTTGGTCGTCCAGAGGCGCGTGAGGCCGGCGTCGTCCTCGCGTTCCATGGGATTACCCCACGGGTCGAACAGGCGCGCCTTGCCGAACGGGAGACGCAGGTAGGGACCACGCCAGCCTGTGGGTACGTAAACGGAACTGTCGGCCAGGGCGTCCAGGCCGGGCACGAGGTTTTTGGCCGTTGCCGCGCGCACGGCGTAGGGAAGGGCGTTCGTGGGCATCTTCCACAACTCGGCAAGCGTAGATTCGTCCGCCAGACGCGGCAGGCGTCCCATGTCCGCCAGAAAGCCAGTGGCCTCCTCGCCAGTTGCACGGGCATAGACGCTGGAGCGGATCATTTCCAGTTGCTTGTCTGCTGCCTGCACGAGCTTTGCGTCGCGCACATGCGAAAGTTCGCGTACGGCCAGATGGGTGATTATGGCGATTACGGCCAACACGGTGACAAGCTCAACGAGCGTAAAGGCCCTCTTGGAACGTTTCATCGGTTTTCCTCCCCCTCGTCGATGTCGTTGCGCGTGAGGAAAAGGACCAAGTCGTCGCCGCGCGCGCGTCGGTCGTCGCCGTCGATGAGGCCGGCCTGACGCGACAGGCGGCGGGTTCGCTCGTTCCAGCTGGTGGACCACCAGTTTGTCGTGTTCTGTTGGAAGCATGGGGTATCCAGCCGGCCGTCGGGTCCGGCCGAGACGATGCGCGCGTAGCGGAAGCGCACCTCGTCCGGAAGGTTCGTGTTCGAGCCCATCCGGTCAGGAAAGGCCTGTGGCGGCGGAATCTGCAGCACGTATGGATTGCCCCACGGGTCGAGGACGGCCGGTTCGCCGGGGAAACCGTAGATTGAACAGCCGTTCAGGCCGTTGAGGAAGTCGGCAGGTAGCCGTAGGCCGTACAGGTTGGGATAGAACTTGCGGGACTCAAAGCTGGCATCGGAGGGGAAGCGCGTGTCTGAGGCCGTGGGAAACGCACCCGTCGCGTGCCGCACGTAGGGACCGTGCCAGCCGCGTTCGCTTTCGGGGTTCCAGCGCGTGAAGACCTCAGGTTGCGCGCATCCAGACAACCGCACATCGTCCACGCGCGTGCCGTTGGCGTCGACGCTATTCGCCGTGCCGTAGAGGTTGGTGGAGATGAGGAGGTTTGCGATGCGCAGGTGGGCGGGAGAGAAACCGGGGATACCGCGCATGTCGCGCAGATAGCCGTGGTCGGGATCGGTAAAGGCCGTCGCGAGGACCTTCAAATCGTTTTCGGCGGCCGTTCGCTTGGCTTTTTCTGCAGTTGTGGAGAGACGTGAAACGGCCAGCATGGCGATCACGGCGATGATCGTCACGACGATAACCAGTTCCACAAGCGTGAAACCGTTCCTGTCTCCTCCTATCTTCATATAATAATTTAACGCAGTCCGACATGTTTAGGTTCATATGTTTTGGTTCATACAGTACCTGCTGATTTGATATACTATTAGCCGTGAAACCTTCACCAGAAATAGAAAAGGCGACTGCGAAGTTCCCGTTCGTGGCGTGTCCGTACGCACGGGCGCTGGCGGCGCGGAGTGAGGCGTTCCGCAGACAGATGGAGCCGGACGCGCGCGAGTTGGAGGACGACGAGGCGTTCGGTCCGGACCCCTTTGACGAAGAGGGCGAGGCGAGCGGCTGTTTCGGTCTGAAGCAGCGCTTCCCCGACCGCGTGCTCGTGATGACCTCGAACGCCTGCTTCATGAACTGCCGACACTGCACGCGCAAGGGACTTCTGCAGCACGCGGAGGTGGCGCGTTCGGACGAGGAACTGTCCGCCTGCGTGAACTACGTGCAGGAGCGTCCGGACGTGCGCGATGTGTTGCTTTCAGGTGGCGATCCGCTCGTGTTGCCGGATGACGAGGTGATGCGTTTCGTGCGCGCCTTCGCCGACCTGCGTCAGGTGGACGTGGTCCGTCTCTGCACGCGCGCGCCATGCGTAAATCCGGCCCGCGTCACGTGCGACCTCGCAGCGCGGCTCGGTCATGTGGGGAAGGTGTGGGTGAACACGCAGTTCAACCATGCCGACGAGATGACGCCGGAGGCGGTCGATGCGTGTGCGAACCTCGTGAACGCGGGCATCCCCGTGTCGTGCCAGACTGTCCTGCTCGCCGGCGTGAACGACTCCGTCGAGGCACTCCTGGACCTCTTCCGCGCCCTCCAGCGCGCGCGGGTGCGTCCCTACTATGTTTTCCAATGCGATCCCGTGGAGGGCGTGGCGCATTTCCGAGTGCCGCTTGAGAAGGCGAAGCGGCTTGCGCGGAAGTGCGCGGAGCGGATCGGCGGACTTGGTCTGCCGCGTTTCGTGGCCGACATTCCTGGCAGTGCCCGTAAGATGCCCATTGAACTACTTTGACGCTTGGAGGAAAATATTAGATGTCCATGAAACTCAATGTCGCCACACACAACGCGCACAAACTCCGTGAAATTGGGGAGATTCTGCCTGGCTATGATATCGTAGCTGACGACCCCGACGTGGAGGAGACCGCGCCCGACTTCGCAGGCAACGCGCTCATCAAGGTGCGGGCCATTGCCGCGCGGCATCCCGGCGCATGGTCGATGGCGGACGACAGCGGACTCGAGGTACGCGCCCTCGGCGGTGCACCGGGCGTGCGGAGCGCGCGCTACGCGGGCGAGCCTTCCAACACCCCTGCGAACAACGCCCTGCTGCTGAAGAACCTGGAGGGCGTGGAGGACCGCACCGCGCGTTTCACCTGCACCATAGCGCTCGTCGACCCGGAAGGGCGAGAACACGTCGTGACGGGGCATTGTCCCGGACGCATCGCGCACGCGCCGTCGGGAACGGCCGGTTTCGGCTACGACCCGCTGTTCATTCCCGATGGATACGAGGCATCCTTCGCCGACCTCGGTGAAGAGGCGAAGAACAAGATTTCGCACCGTGGCCGCGCGCTCGCGCAGGTGAAGGCACTACTGACGAGTCTGGGTGAGCTGACGCTCGAGGACGTACATGCGCTCCTCCGCGCCGGAAACCGCGTACTGCTGATGACGCGCCACGCGGAACGTCCGCACATCGACCACGAGGATCCCTCCTTCGGCGCCGCGTTGCCCCTCACTGCGGACGGCGAAGAGATGAGCCGCGCGTTCGGACGGTTGATCCGTCCGTTTGCCGACGTCGTGCAGTTCGCCTCGAGTCCGCTGCGGCGCACCATGATGACCGCCGAATGCATCGCTGAGGGCATGAGCGTGGCGCATCCCGACATCTCGCCCGAAGACGCCCTTGGCAACGGAACGTTCTATTTCGCGGATCAGCACGCCGTGTGGGAGGAGTTCCGCGACGGCAGTTTCTTCCAGAAGTGCTTCGACTACTTCGAGAAGGGCACCTATCGGGGATTCGCCGACCTGCACGCCGCGTCGGACGCACTGGAGGAATGGTGTCTCGCGCACTTCACCGCGCCGTTCGCCATCTTCACCACGCACGATCTTTACATCGCCGCCTACCTCGCGGCCCGCACCGTAATCTCACGCTTCACGCTTGAGAACTGGCCGCGGTTCCTCGATTCGGCGGCAATCATCATAGCCCCTGACGGTACGCGCCGCTACGCGCTCGTCCGCGCCGGCCTTTCTGACCGCGTCTCGGGGGTGTAAATTTTTAGTCTCACGCAGAGTTGCGGAGAGATTGAGGTCGCAGAGAATAGAATTGAAAAGAAAGTGAGAGCATAGATGCAACAAATCAATCTTGGTGAACAACAAGAGACAATCCTCAAGGAGTATTTTGAACTCCTGAGATTTCCGACTGTCGGAGCGGAACCGACGCGTTTGAAGGACTGCGTGGACTGCGCGATGTGGCTCAAGAAGTGGCTTGCGCCGCAGGGTTTTGCGGTGGAGCTGATGCAGGCGCCGAAGATGCTCGGCACGCCGCCCATCCTCTTCGCCGAGCGCAAGGGTGACGAAGGCGCGCCGACGGTTCTCTTCTACGGACACTACGACGTACAGCCTGCCGACCCGCTCGAGGCGTGGAACACGCCGCCGTTCGAGCCGACCTTGAAGGACGACCAGCGCGTCTACTGTCGTGGTGCCCAAGATGATAAAGGGCAATTTTTCGCGTTTTTGTGCGGTATGCGCAATTTCCTTAGGGAGTACGGCGCGCTCGGCGAGCGCGCCCTACCGGTGGGTTCGCAAGATGGTAGGGCGGGTGCCCCGCGCCCGCCGCAAGATGGAGATGGTAGGGCGCGCTCGCCGAGCGCGCCGCATCCAATCCCCACGATTAAAATTGTGCTGGAGGGGCAGGAAGAGAGTGGCAGCACGGCGTTGACGGCGCTTGCGCCGACGATCAAGGACCGGTTGCGCGCGGACGTGCTGCTCGTGTGCGACACGGGCGCAGGTGCGGATTTCCGTCCGGCCATTGTGGCCGGCCTGCGCGGCGTGTCGCACTTCACGGTACGCCTCGAGGCGGCGAACTACGACCTCCACAGCGGCGAGCACGGTGGCATTGCGCCGAATCCAGCGCAGGGCATGGCGGAGCTGATTGCGAGCCTGCACAATCCGGACGGTTCAATCGCCGTGCGCGGGTTCTGCGACCATGTGGTGCCGCCGACGGACGAAGAGCGCGCGGCGGCGGAAAGCGCGGCCGTGTCGCCGGAGGAATACGAGAAGATCACGGGCGTGCCGCCCGTGGGCGGTGAGCAGGGACTCACCCTCACCGAGCGTAACTCGTTCCGTCCGACCATCGAAGTAAACGGCATCCACACGGGCTACGGCGGGCCGGGGTCGAAGACGGTGATTCCGGCGGGCGCGCTTGCGAAGATCTCCATGCGCCTCGTGCCGGACCAGAATCCCGACGAGGTGATGGCGGTGCTGGAGCGGCATCTGAAGCAGCACACGCCGCGCGGGATGAAGCTGTTCATCGAAGACCTCACGGGCGGGGCTGCGGGGTTCCGTCTGCCGCTCGCGTCGCCGGTGTTCCGTCTGGCGGCGAGCGTGCTGGAGGAGATCGACCCGCGTGGTGCCGTGTTCCAATGGGACGGCGCGTCGATTCCGGTCGTCTCCACGCTCAAGGCGTGTTCGGGCGCGGCGCCGTTGCTCGTCGGGTTCGGCCAGCCGGAGGACCACATGCACTCGCCGAACGAATCGTACGGACTCAACCAGTTCGCCCGTGCGATGGCGTGGGCGGAGAAGATCCTCGCCGCGCTCGCGGACTGACGATGAGTGGCATACGCATGTCCCTGCTTTTTTTTGCGTGCGCGGCGCTCTGCGGCATTGCGTGCGCAGGCGCTGCGAACGCGGGCGTTTCAAGGCCGTTCGTCGATCCGGGACATCCCGGATCGCCCGACTGGACGCGTCGTGGGCGCGATGTCGGCAGCGAGGCATTCCCTGCTCCCGCCACGGCCTATGACCGCTCAAAGCTCGTGCCGGAGCGTCTTGGCCGCGGCGTGGTGGCCTGGCGCGACTCCACCAATACCGTGTGTGTCGGATGGCGCTATCTTTCCTGCGATCCTGTTAGGCAGTTGTTCGACGTGTACTGCGATGGCGTGAAGGTCAACGACCGCCCCGTCTCGACCATCACGCAGCTGCGCCTGCCCTACCGCGGTAGGGCCACGTACTCCGTCAAGGCACTGATGTCCACCTCGCGCCCGGTGCGAGGCGGCAATCGCTGGTCCATTCCCGCCGACGCGCCTGTTGGCTATATCCGCATCCCTCTGTCCGCTCCGCCAGGCGGCGAGACCCACGGTGAGAAATACCGCATGACGCCGAATGACTGCTCGATGGGTGATCTGGACGGTGACGGCGTGATGGATCTCGTGGTGAAGTGGTCGCCCACCAACGCCCGCGACAATGCTCACGCCGGCCACACTGGTCCCACGTGGTTCGAGGGCGTAAAGGTCGCGACGGGCAGGTCGCTGTGGCGCATCAACCTTGGTCCGAACTGCAGGTCCGGCGAGCACTACAATCCGTTCCTGGTGTACGACTTCGACGGCGACGGCCGCGCGGAGCTGATCGTGCGCACTTCGGACGGCACCGTTGACGGCACGGGGAAGACGCTCGGCGATCCCAAGAAGCTCTGGGCGGAAAAGCACGGGGCCGTGATTTTCGCGCCGCTCTGGTACACGGTGTTCGACGGCAGAACAGGGCGAGCAATCGACTCCGTGCCCATGGAACCCGACCTCGGCAAAAGCTGGAGAGTGTGTCGGGAATGGTACTGGGGAGACCATGGGAACCTTGACGGGAACCGCCCGTTCCGCTTTCTCGCGGCGCTCGCATTTCTAGACGGTAGACGTCCAAGCGCCGTCATGTGCCGCGGCTACTACTCGCGCACCGGCCTCATGGCGCTCGACTTTGACGGCAGAAAGCTCCGCAAAAGGTGGCTGTTCGACACGCTCTCCGACATGAAGAAATGGGGTTCGTTCTGCGGGCAGGGTTTCCACAACCTCAGGACTGCCGATGTCGATTTCGATGGCAAGGACGAGATCATCTACGGCCAGATGGTTGTGGACGACGACGGAACGGGTCTTTATTCGACCGGCATGGGCCATGGCGACGCCATCAACTTGCTTCAGACCACTCCCTACGACAGAGGTCTCCAGGTGTGGACTTGCCAGGAAAACAGGCGCGACGGCGCCGTGCTGCGCGATGCGCGCACGGGAAAGACGATCAAGCAGATTAAGCGCAGGAAAGACGTCCCGCGCGCCGTGGCGGGAGATGTGGATGGATGCACTCCCGGAACGGAGATGTGGTCCGCCAGCGGGATCGGCATGTACGACGGCGAGCAGAACTTCATCGGCTGGCCCAAGGCGGGCCTGGCGTTCTGGGCCTACTTTGCCGGCGACATGACCGTTGCCTGCGTGAGCGACCGTGGAATGTTCGCCATGTGCACCAAAACGTATGCGCAATGGCCCCTCGCGCGCTTCGAGGGCGTGCATCTGATAAACGGGACGAAGTCCGTTCCCTGCCTGCAGGGCGATATGTTCGGCGACTGGCGCGAAGAGGTGGTGTTGCCTTCCAGGGACGACGCTGAGCTCAGGCTGTATCTTTCGCCGTGCGACACGCCGTACCGCTTCTGGACATTGCTCGAAGACCCGCCGTACCGCGAATCGGTGGCGGCGCAGAACGTGGGATACAACCAGCCTCCGCAGCCGGGCTTCTACTTTGGGCCAGATCTGCTGGGGCACGGCATCTGGTTCCGCGGCACATACCTGCCGAAGCGGAACGGCGAGTGACTGGTTTAATGACAGAAACGAATGCAAAGGGATGGGAAATGGTTCAAGCCGATGTTGTATAACATCATGGAAATGGCATTTGTCATTTCCATGATGTTCTTCCTGTTGCGTGAGAACCAGAAATATGGTAAAATCATGCTGTTCGGTTGAAAGGAAAATGGTTGGTTATGTTTATAGGAAGAGAAGAACAGCTGAAGCAGTTGGGCGACCTGTGGCGGAAGGATGTGGCATCTCTCGTCACATGCCGCGGGAGGCGTCGCATCGGCAAATCCACGCTGATTGCGGAGTTTGCAAGCCGTAGCCATGTGCGCTTTCTGAAACTTGAGGGGCTTCCTCCTCGCAAAGGCGTGACGAACGAAATGCAGCTGGAGGTGTTTGCCCGTCAGTTGGCAGAACAGACGCAAAGCCCATTTGAACCGCTGACCAACTGGTTTGATGCGTTCGCCCGTCTGGACAAGCATATCGACAAGCGGGCCAAGACAGTGGTGCTGCTGGACGAGATTTCGTGGATGGGCAAGTTCGACGTAAATTTCCCAGGTCATCTCAAGTATGCGTGGGACAACAGATTCTCAAAGAAGCCAAAGTTGATCGTCGTTTTGTGTGGGTCCGTCTCAAGCTGGATTGACAAGTATATCCTCAAGAGCAAAGGGTTTGTCGGCCGTCCGTCGCTGAACCTTGTCGTCCCCGAATTGTCAATGCGGGAATCGTACGCCTTCTGGACAAAGAGGGGTTCCGGGAGCCGGGTTTCCACCAGCGCAGTGATGGACATCCTTTCGATTACCGGAGGCGTGCCGAAATATCTTGAAAGCGTTGATCCGGCTCTTGATGCAAACGAGAACATCTCGAAGTTGTGCTTTAGGCCGGGTGGCCTTCTTGTTGACGAGTTCGACGAGATATTCGACGATTCTCTCGATGAGAACCTTGGATTCAAGAAGAAACTGTTGATGGCATTGGCCGAAGGGGCCAAGTCCCCGTCGGAACTCGCCGAGTCCCTGCAGGTGGAAGTCGGAGGGTTCATATCAGGGAATCTTGCAGGACTTGAGACGGCGGGCTTTGTCGCTAAAGACGAGGGAGTCAATCCGCAGAACGGGAAAAGATCCAGCCTTGTGCGTTACAGGATATGCGACAACTATACGCGCTTCTACCTGAAGTACATCGAACCGAATCGCGGCCTGATCAAGAAGGGCGCATACAATTTTATGTCCGTGGAACAATTGCCGGGATGGAGCTCGATACTTGGTCTGCAATTCGAGTCGCTGATCTGCAACAACCTTGTCGGGGTCTTAAAGGCACTGGATTTGGACCGAACGCTTCTGCTTTCCGCTGCGCCGTATCGTCAAGGCGAGACGAAACGACAGAAAGGTTGCCAGATAGACCTCCTTCTGCAGACGAGGCGTGCTGTCTATGTGATTGAAATCAAACGCAGAAATTCCATCGGCGAGGAGGTTGTGGACGAGGTTAGAGAGAAGATGGTTCGGTTCAAGGTGAGACGTGGCATGAGCGTGATACCTGTCCTGATTTACGAGGGGCATGTCTCTGCAAGGATAGCAGCCGACGGATTCTTTGCTCGGATGATTTCCGCCGAAGACATTCTGGGGACAGTAGAATAGGGATTCGGCCGCGACAAGCGCGGCGCTCCCAGGTGGGAGAGATTATGGTATACTATGCCGCAAGGAGACTAGAAGATGGAACGACAGGAGATGCAGGCTGACATCGTGGTGACCGGTTTCGGTCCCGCCGCCGCCGGCTTTTTGACGACGCTCGCGCCCGAACTCGCGAAGACGAAGGAGGACGGCACGCCGCTCTATGAATCGAAGGCGATGCCGGGGTGTCCGCTGCAGGTGATGTGCTACGAGCGCGCGGACGACACGGGCTTCGGCGTATCGGGCGTGGTGACGAAGGCGGAGGCGATCCGCGAATCGTTCCCCGATTTCGCGAAGGAGGTGCCGAACGCCGTTGAGGTGAAGGCGGAGAAGACCGTGTACCTCTTCGACCACCTGGGCTGCTCGAAGCGGTCGTTCAGTACGAAGTTCGTCGATCTCTGCTTCAAGGCCGGCTTTTTCATGAAGGGCAAGAAATGGAAGGCGCGCGAGTTGCCGTTCACGCCGCCGTTCATGGACAAGCGCGGCGGCGTGGTGATGGGCGTGGGCGCGTTCACGGGCTGGGCCGCGCAGAAGGTGATGGAAAGCGGCATGGCGCAGATCTGGCCGGGTTCGCCCGTGGCGGGTCCGCTTTTCGACGGCGACCGCGTGGTGGGCGTGCGCCTTGTCGACCAGGGCGTGGAGAAGGACGGCACGCCCGTCGAAGCCGCGTACATGCCCGGCATGGACGTGAAGGCCGCGCTCACCGTGGTGGCGGATGGTCCCGTCGGGGCCGTCGGTCGCGCGCTCGACGAGAAGTTCGGTCTACCCCCCGGACACCACCAGTACGACTGGGGCGTGGGCATGAAGGCCGTGGTGAAGCTCCCGGATGACTGCGAACTGGAGCCCGGCACGATCATCCACACGATCGGCTTCCCCGAACCGGAGATCTTTGGCTTCTTCTACGTGATGGCGGATAAGACCGCCTCCCTCGGCATCTTCGTGGCGCCGTGGCAGGACACGCCCGTGCGCACGACCTACCGCTATCTCCAGCACTGGATGCAACATCCGTATCTGTGGCGTCACCTCAAGGGCGCGAAGCTCCTCAGCTGGGGCGCGAAGTCGATCCAGGAGAGCGGACAGGAAGGCGAACCGTTCCTCTGCGGCGACGGCTACGCGCGCATCGGCGAAGGCTCCGGCACGACCGACGTGCTTGCGAACGCAGGCGTCGACGAGGCGTGGGCTTCGGGCGTGATGCTCGCGAAGGCCGTGTTGAAACTCCTCGACGAGGGCAAGGACTTCACGAAGGAAAACCTGGAAGCAACCTACGTGGCCGACCGTCGCGCCTCGAAGCTCAACAAGCGCCTCAAGAAGGCGACGGGCGCGCGCAACGGTTTCAACAAGAGCTTCTTCTGGGGCATGTTCGGCGAGGGGCTGCGCGGTATGCTCGGCATTGCCCTGCCGTTCAAGAGCCGTCCGGGTGCGGTGCGTACGCCGGAACTCAAAGATGCCCTCAAGGGCCGTAAGGTTGACGCCGAGAAGCTCAAGGCGGGTATCGAGGCGGCGGAGAAGGCGCGCAAGCCAATCCACGACGCGGTGATGGATGCGTGCGGTTGGCCGGCGATTCCCTACGATGGTGAACTGCTCATGCAGCACCAGGATGCGCTGCTGCTCGGTGGCAAGGTGCAGGCCGCGCCGGGATTCGCGGACCACGTCCGCTTCGCCGACCCTGCGCTCTGCGCGAAGTGCACGAAGCACACGTGTTGGGAAATCTGCTCCGCGCAGGCGATCATGCCGCCGGAGGAACCGGGCGGCGTGCCGAAGTTCGACCGCGAAAAGTGCGTCCACTGCGGCGCGTGCATCTGGAACTGTGCAATGCTCCAGCCCGGCACGGACAAGGGCAACATCCTTTTCACGGCCGGTTCCGGCGGTCTCCACTCGAACGAAAACTGATTCTCCGATGGTCACAGTCTTCGAGGAACAATGTTCGGCCGTCGGTGGCGGCTGGACGGCGATGCGCTACCATGGCGACGAAGGCGATCGCGTAGCCGACATGCTGTCATTCAAGTCGGTCTTCGAGATCAATCCCTTCGAGGTCGGGCGTGGACATGCGACGGAGCGGCGGGGGTACAACGCCAGAAAGAGTTTGGTGTTTGAAGCACTTGACGTGAAGCCGTTGCTGCGCAAGGCGTTCTCGTCCCTTTCCAACGGCGAGATGCGCCGCGTACTCCTTGCCAGGGCGTTGCTGAGATGTCCCGAACGACTGGTGGTGCGCGATCCGTTCAGCGGACTCGACCCCGACTGGCGTGATAGGATGTGTACCCTTCCGGAGGCAATTCGCGGATTGGGAACCGAACTCGTGTTGGAGGGTGCGGACGCGGTGCGCAACAAGACGAATGGTGTTTCCTGGGCGAAGAGCCGTCGAAGCGGTGTCCGCGCGCAATCAGGAAAACCGAAGCCCGTGGTGGAAATGCGGGGCGTCAATCTGGCGTTCGGACGCCACGAGCTGTTCAAGGATTTTTCCTGGACTGTCTGCGAGGGTGAGCGATGGGTCTTGCGCGGGCCGAACGGAAGTGGCAAGACGACGCTTCTCGCGCTTGCCACAGGGGACTCTCCGCTTTCATACGCATTTGACATCCGTCTTTTCGGTAAACGGCGAGGGAAATCCGGCGTGGTGCTCGCAGATCTTCGTCGCCATGTCGGGGTGGTGTCCGCAGAACGCGAGGCGATGCTCGGCGAGCCGGTGGAGGCGCAGTTGGACGCCGCACTCGTCCAGACGACGCGCCTTCTGCTTCTTGACGAACCATGCTGCAATCTCTCTGCCAGAAGGTCGCGGGCGGCGTTGGAGCGCGTCGCACGGTGGCTGGACGCGCATCCGAAAGTGGCGGCGGTGTGCGTAGCGCATTCCAAGACGCATGTCCCTGCGGGATTCGACCGACAACTTGTGCTGGGTTGATGTTCCATCCTTTTCGCGTGTGGCATCAAGGATGAAGAAGAAATGACTAATCCACTTTCCTCGTACCAAGCCGTCTGTCGCCCGGGAACTGGGGCGGGTGCCTTCTTCACGAGCATTCTCGTGTGGGGCGTCGGCATCGGGTGTTTCGGCGCTGCGTTCAACAACTTCCTCGTCGAGACATACGACATCAACGGCTTCGACCGCGGCGTGCTGGAGTTCCTGCGCGAGACGCCGGGCGTGTTGCTCGTGGCGATCTTCGCCGCGCTTCACCGGTTCTCCGACTGGAAGGTCCTACGTCTCGGCACGGCCTGTTCCCTCATCGCGGCGGTGCTGTTGCTGGTGCCGGTTCGATGGGCATGGGCTGTCGCGTTCATTGTTGTTTGGGCGCTGGGCGAACACCTCGTCATGCCTGTTCGCCAGTCTCTTGCACTTTCCATAGCCAAGGAGGGAAAGAGCGGCGAGTCGCTTGGAATCGTCACGGGTGCGATCAACGCAGGCACGGTCGCGGGGAGCGTCCTTGTGGCGGCCATCTTCTACTTCGGCGTGCGCTTCTGGGCGGATGTGTCGCGTCGGGCGCTCTACGACGCGACGTGGGTGCTCGTGGCGTTGCTTCTCGCCGCCAGCCTCGCCGTCGCGGCGTCCGTGAAAGAGCCGGGGCTCGCGCAACGCGCGCGTCCCTCGTTCTATTTCCGACGCAAATACTCGACGTTCTACATCCTGGAGCTCTTCTACGGGGCGCGCAAGCAAGTGTTCTTCACCTTTGGTCCGTTCGTGCTGATCCGCGTCTATGGCATGGACACGCAGCACGTCGCGATGCTCTTCGCGGCGGCGGCGCTCTTCACCGCGCTATGGGGCGGACGCCTCATCGGTCGCCTCGTGGACCGCTGGGGCTACCGCAACGTGATGATCTGGGATACGGTCGTGCTGTTCTTCGTGTGCCTGCTCTATGGCTTCGCGAAGGACTGGTTCCCGTCCCGCGTGGCGGTGGCGGTCGTGTGCGTGAATTACGTCCTCGACGCCGTGCTGAGCAATGCCTCGATGGCAACGAACCTCTACGCCCGCACGCTCTCCGACTCCCAGGAGGAATTGACCGCGACCCTCTCCTCCGGCATCTCCGTGAACCACGTCGTGACCGTGTTCTATGCACTGGCCGGCGGCTGGATCTGGGACCGCTTCGGCCCCGGCGTCCTCTTCGCCACGGCGGCGTTCATGGCCCTCGCCAACAGCGCCTTCGCGCTGACCGTTCCCAAACCTGTTCAAAGGAGCTAAACAACATGAAAGAAATGACACTAGAAGAGCGCATAGACTACGCCGCGAGGCGCAAGAGCGAGATGAACTGCTGTCAGGCGGTGCTTGTGGCGTTTGCCGACAGGCTTGGGAAGAACGAGACCGAACTGCTTCGCCTCGGCTCCGGCTTCGGCGCGGGCATGGGGACGATGGAGGGAACGTGCGGCTCGCTCGTGGGCGCGATCATGGTCTCGTCCCTCGTCTCGCCCGACGGCGCGGCGATGAAGAACTCCCGCGCAATCATGCCGCGCTTCAAGGAACTCTGTGGCGGCGCGACCATCTGCCGCGACCTCAAGGGAATCGACACCGGCAAAGTCCTCTGCAACTGCGAGAACTGCGTCCGAAACGCCGTCCGCGCCGCAGGAGAAACGCTGGATAGAGCAGTATAATCCACGGGTTTTGATATAATGGGGCTACACAAGGAACATTATGGCAGACCAAAACTCATTTCTGATCTATCAGGACGACAACGGAGTCTCGAACGTCAACGTGCGGTTCGAGGGCGAAGATGTCTGGCTGGCAGCGGAGCAGATACAGGTACTCTTCCAGGCAAGTCGGCAGGATGTAGCGTATCATATTGAACAGATATACGCCGATGGTGAGTTGAAACAAGAGGCAACTTGCAAAAATTTTTTGCAAGTTCGCCAGGAGGGCTCAAGGAGTGTAAAGCGCAATTTCGCACACTACAGGATTTTGGCAAATGAGAAAACAAATCGCAGACGACAACAAACGGAAACAAAAGAAGGCACACGAATGAAAAAGAGAGGAGTGATATGTCAAAGCAGGAAATCGTAAAAATCTTCGGCGACCGCAAGATTCGCTCCGTCTGGGATGACGAGGCGGAAAAGTGGTACTTCTCCGTCGTGGATGTAGTGGCGGTACTTACGGAAAGTGAAAATCCACGAAACTACTGGAAAGTACTAAAAACCCGTCTGAAAAAAGAGGGAAACCAGTCGGTTACAAATTGTAACCAACTGAAATTAAAGGCTGCGGATGGCAAGTTTTACAAAACAGATGTCGCCGACCAGGAGCAGTTGTTCCGCCTCATCCAGTCCATCCCGTCGCCCAAGGCAGAACCGTTCAAAATGTGGATGGCGAAGGTTGCTGCAGAGCGCCTTGACCAGATTCAAGACCCAGAACTTTCTATCCAGCAGGCATTGGCTGATTATAGACGGCTTGGGTATTCGGAGAGATGGATCGCTCGACGTCTCAAGTCCATTGACATACGCAAAGATTTGACGGACGAATGGAAAGCGCGTGGTATTGAGGATGAACGGGAATACGCTAGTCTGACGAACACGATCTACAAGACATGGGCGGGAATGACTGCAGGCGAATACAAGCGCTTCAAGGGATTTAGAAGTCCCAGTCGTTCTTGATGTGGCAGTCACAAAGTCATTCAAGGTCGCTGGAAATCGAATGTTTTGAGGGGTCTAGGAATCGTGTAAATTCGGCTTTCAAGGGGTCTAGGAATCGTGATATAATATGTGCCGAACCACAGTAAAAGAGGCCTTTTCATGAAAGAAAGACATGCGAGTAACTTCTGGATCAGCAAAGCATAACGGAGGATAATGATCATGCGCATCATGGCGACATCGGATTTGCATGGGAACCTTGACGGGCTTGACCCGATGGGGGCGGACGTCGTCGTTCTTGCGGGCGACGTCGCGCCGCTGCGGGGACGCGGCCCTTGGCACATCAACGACCAGAAAAAGTGGATCAACAAGCGTTTCCGCGAATGGACGGCGTCGTACCCCGACATCCAGTTCGTCGTCATTCCCGGCAACCACGACTTCTATCCGATTGCACACATCCTCTTCAAGGGACACGACATCGACTGGACGTTCGGCTTCTCGCCCAACGTCCATTTCCTCGGCGACTGCGCAGCCGAAATCAACGGTATCCGCTTCTACGGTACGCCATGGGTGCCGATCATCTCCTACTCGTGGGCGTTCGAAGGCGAGCCTGACACGCTGAGGCAATGGTTCTCGAAGATACCATCAGGCCTCGATGTCCTTGTCACGCACGCGCCGCCACGCATCCCCGGCAGCGACGTGGACCGTTCGCTTCAGACGGATTCCGAACATTTCGGCTCGTCCGAGTTGGCGGAGGTGATTGCGGAGAAATGTCCCCGCTTCGTCTTCTGCGGACACATCCACACGGGCCAGCACGGAGGTGTCGATTTCGAGTCCAGCCGCATCTACAACGTCTCGCGTCTCGACGAGCGATACGAAATCGCCTACGAGCCGACGTGGTTGGATGTGTGATGATAGATTATGGAAATCAGTGAGCATTGCTGAGATTCGCACACGATGAGGTGTTTCACGTTCAACAGGAAAGGGAAATGAAATGAAAAGCCCAAAGTCCGTATTCATCGTCGCCGCGTGTACGGCTCTCGCCTCATGCACGGCGTGGGGGATCATGAATGAAGTTCGGTGCTTCCGTGCGCCGGTGGGTGGTGCGAAGGAGGCCGTGGAGGGATCCCTCTGGCTTGAGGCGGAAAGCTTCGCCGACTACGGCGAGTGGCGTCTCGACACGCAGTTCACCCACAAGATGGGCAGCGCCTACCTGCTGGCCGCCGGCGTGCTGAAGCCGATCAAGCCTGCGACGACATCCGTTAATTTCCCAAAGGCCGGCAAGTGGCGCGCGTGGGCGCGCACGAAGGACTGGCTTCCCGAATACCATCCGGGGAGGTTCCGGCTGTCCGTCGCGGGCAAGCCAGGGCGCGAACTCGGCGCGAGCGGCAAGGAAGGATGGCGCTGGGAGCTTGCGGGCGAATGGGAGTTGCCCGCAGGCGAGGCGAAGGTCGCGCTTGAGGATCTCACAGGCGCGTTCGCTAGGTGCGATGCGCTCCTCTTCACGCAGGACGCCGCTTATGTCCCGCCGGACGACGCGGCGGCGTGTGCGGCGGCGCGTGGGCGCTTCACAGGCGCGGACGCCGAACCGGTCGCCGACGCCGGGAACTACGACCTTGTCGTCGTCGGCGCGGGGCCTGGCGGACTCGGCGCCGCCATCGCCGCCGCGCGCCACGGAGCGCGTGTCGCACTCGTCCATGACCGTCCCGTCCTCGGAGGGAACGCCAGCAGCGAGATCGGGGTCCCGACGGACGGCGCGGCGGTGTCGCATCCCGACGCGCGCGAGGGCGGCATCTGCGAAGAGGCGAACCTCCGGCGGATGGTCATTCCGGACTATTCGATCTCATGCGCGTTCAGGGAGATGGCCGATGCGCTGCCGAACCTCACAGTGTTCGACAACCAGCGTGTCGTCGCCGTCCGCATGGACGGCGCGCGCATCGCGTCCGTGGAGGCCCGTTGCACGCTCGACGGTACGCGCCGCCGCTGGGGCGGACGCATTTTCGTCGACTGTACGGGCGACGGCTGGGTGGGCGTGTTCGCTGGCGCGAAGAGGATGTACGGACGCGAGGCCGCTGCCGAGTACGGCGAGAGGCAGGCACCCGAGGTGCGCGACGACCTTACGATGAGCGGCTGTCTGGCGAGCGCCACATCGGAGTTCTACCGCTATGGGCACATGTACATCGGGTACAAGCAGAAGCGCGTCGGCGACAAGCCCGTCCCCTACGAGACACCCGTGTGGGCGCGGATCCTCCCGAAGGGGTTCACGCGCCGGACCAGGCACCCGGAAGGCGAGTGGTGGCTGGAGCACGGCGGCAGGTTCGACGACCTCGCGGACCCGGAGCGCGCGCGCGACGAGCTCGTGCGCATCAACTTCGCATACTGGGGATGGCTCAAGAACGAATGGGGCAACAAGGACAGCCTCCGCTGCAACGCGCTCGTCGAAATGTCGCACATGAACGGACGTCGCGAAGGGTACCGCCTCGTGGGCGACTACATCCTGACGGCGAACGACTGCCTCCAGGGCAAGGTGTTTGAGGATCGCGTCTCGTACGGCGGATGGCCGCTCGACACACACGATCCGCTCGGCATCGACAACCCCACAGGCAACGGATACTGGAAGCACCATCCCCGCGTGCCAATCTACACGATTCCGTTCCGCTGCCTCTATTCGGTGAACGTTCCCAACCTCATGATGGCGGGACGCAACATCAGCGTGACGCACATCGCCCTTGGCTCCACGCGGGTGGAGTCCACGATCCTGACCCTCGGCCAGGCCGTCGGCACGGCGGCGGCGGAGATGCTGAAGGCGGGGCTGATGCCACGCGAATACGGTGCGGACCAGACGCGCATCCACCGCCTCCAGCAGCTTCTCCTGAAGGACGATCTGTACATCCCGGAGGTCGTGAACGAGGATCCCGCCGACCTCGCCCGCACGGCGAAGGTGACCGCGACGAGCACGTTCACGAAGAGCGTGAACATCAGGCCGCCGAGCAAGGGCGCCAAGGGGCATCCGCTCAATATGGCGCGCGCGACGGGCTATCTGCACGATGCCGCGCGCGGGGCAAAATACTTCGAGTGTCTTCTCGAATCGACCCTCTCCGCGCCGACGCAGATCACCGCACGCGTGTACGCGGCGGCGGTCCCGACGGAGAAAGGCATGGTGCCGGGGGACATGTCGAGCTTTAAGTTCCTCTGCGAGACGAAGGGCACGGTCGCCCCCGGCGACGCGAAGTGGACGCATTTCGACTTCCCCGCAATGCCGCCGGGCGACGCGAAGTTCATCTGGATACAGCTGCCGCGCACGGCCGGCGTCACGTGGCGCCTCGCGGGCAAGTCGCGCGGCGCGGTTTCCTACCGGGCGTGGTGCGGCAAAGAGTGGACCTTTGTCTCGGACGAGGCGTACGCGCTCGTGCCGGAGGGCGGATTCCGTTTCGCCGTGGCTGACGTGCCGGAGCCTGGGCGCGTGATCGACGGCGTGTCGCGCAATGTCGGCGGCATCCGTCACGGCTGGATCTCGGACCCCGTGCAGAAGTTCCCGCAGACGCTGACGCTCGACTTCGGCAGTCCTGTCGTGGCGCGCGAGGTGCGTCTCACGTTCGACCCCAACCTCAATCCGCTCCATCCGCGCGGCAATCCGCTTCCGCCCACGCTCGTCAAGGCGTATGCTGTGGAGGCGTTCGACGGCAGGGAGTGGATAACGCTGGCGACCGAGACAGGGAACACGGTCCGCCACCGCGTCCACAAGTTCCAGAGCCGGACTGTGACTGCGGTGCGCATCCGCATCGACGAGACCTGGGGCGATCCCTCCGCACGCATCTTCGAGGTCCGTGTGTATTGACTTTGAATTGAAAGAAAACTACAACAGAAAGGAAACTGAGAAATGAAGAAGAACCTTGGAAAGAAGAACTGGATGTTTCCGATGCCAGTATTGATGATCGGCACCTACGGCGCGGACGGCACGCCCGACGTGATGAACGCCGCATGGGGCGGGATCACCCTTGAGGACGAGATCACGATCTGCATCGACACCGGACACAAGACGTGGGCGAACATCGCCGCGCGCAAGGCGTTCACCGTCGCCTTCGGCACGGCCGACGCCGTGAAGGCTTGTGATTACCTCGGCATCACGAGCGGCAACAAGACGCCCGACAAGGTGTCGAAGAGCGGCTTCACCGTGACGAAGAGCGCGTTCGTGGACGCACCCGTCGTCAACGAGCTGCCGCTCGTTCTCGAATGCGAGCTCGTCTCGATGAACGAGGAGAACTGCAACGTCGTCGGCAAGATCCTCAACTGCGCGGTGGAGGAGTCCGCGATGACGGACGGCAAGCCCGACGCGGACAAGATGAAGCCCATCTGCTTCGACACCTGCCAGCACGTCTATCGCCTCATGGGAGCAACCGTCGCCCCCGCGTTCTCCTGTGGCAAGAAACTGATGTGAAATACTATTACACGCTCCATGAAGAATTACGCAACTTTGCGTATCGCAATAGTGCGTAATTTATGCATAAGAGCTATGTAAGAAGGCACCAGAACAGCCTTGTGCGATGGAAGAAAGTGAGCTGTATATGAAACAAAACGCGAAGATGAAGTTCCAAAGCTGGAAGACCACGGACGAGGAAGAACGCGCGAAACGGCGGGAGCGGGCCTCAGTCGAGTCGATGAAGGTGAGGGCGGTCGATGCCCCGGACGGCTTTGGAATCTATGAGGTGTCGCATCCGGCGGCGGACCGGCGCACGGCGAAATATCGAGTGGAGATACGCTCGTTGGATGAACCGATCAACACGTGCGACTGTCCTGACTTCGCGAAGAGCGGGCTTGGAACGTGCAAGCACATCGAGCGCGCCATGAAGAGCGCGGCGCGGAAATGCGGAAAGCTTCGCCGTTCGCCTCGCGCCGAGGTGTTCATGTGCCGTGATCCGTACGAGCCGAAGTTCGTTCCCGCAGAGGGGATGTCCATCGAGGCGAGGCGTGCGCTCGCCGGCTACTGCGACGCCGCTGGTCTCGTCAAGAACCGCACGGCCGCCGGGATCGACGCATTCGTTCGCATGTGCGACCGGCTGAACGAGGTGAAGCCAGGCTCCGTCCGCGTTTCGGAGGAAGTGCGCAGACGGCTTGCCGAACTCGTCAGACGCGATGCGCTCGCGCGTGCTGTCGAGGAGTTCCGCGAGATGCAGGGCGACGACGGGCAATGGCCTTTCCTGAAGCGGACGCTCTATCCGTACCAGCGCGAAGGTGCGTTCCATCTCGCCGGGAAGGGACGTGCGCTGCTTGCAGACGAAATGGGCCTTGGCAAGACCGTCCAGGCGATTGCCGCCGCGCTGCTCTTGCGCGAGACGGTCGGGATCACGCGCGTGCTCGTGGTCGTGCCGGCTTCGCTCAAGGGCGAATGGGAGGACCAGATACACTTCTTCTCCGACGCCGAGACGGAGCTCCTGTACGGGATACGCCATGTGCGTCTCGCGCGATATGCGGCGACGACGGCGTTCTTCCTTGTCGCCAACTACGAGCAGGTCATCCGCGACTGGAAGGAAATCAACGACATTCTCAAGCCCGACCTCGTGATCCTAGACGAGGCGCAGCGCATCAAAAATTGGAAGACGAAGACGGCCCGCAACCTCAAGGGACTCTCCTCTCCGTATGCGTTCGTGCTGACCGGCACGCCGCTCGAGAACCGCATCGACGAGCTATATTCGCTTGTCGAGTTTGTCGATCCCGCGCTTTTCGGCAGTCTCTTCAGATTCAACCGCCGGTTCTACTCCTTCGACAACGAAGGACACAACGAGGGTATGTGCAATCTGGAGAAGCTCCATGAGGCGACTTCGCAGATTCTCCTGCGTCGGCGCAAGGCGGCGGTGGAGGACGAACTTCCAGGGCGGATGACGAAGACCTACAAGACCGGCATGACACCGGAACAGGAGCGTCGTTACAATGAACATTTCCGCGAAGTGGCCGCGCTCGTACAGCTGAGCAAAAAGCGTTCGCTCACGCCGAAGGAGCAGGAGCGCCTGCAGATGGAACTCAGCATGATGCGGATGCTCTGCGACACATGCTACATCCTGGATTCGAAGATCAAGGATTCGCCGAAGCTTGACGAGTTTGAGAACGTGCTGGACGATATTTTTGCGGACGATCCGTCGCGCAAGGTTATCGTGTTCTCGGAATGGACGCGGATGCTCGATCTCGTGATTGAGCGCCTTGAGAAGAAAGGCATCGGCTACGCGCTCCACACGGGGCAGGTCAACCAGAAGCGGCGTCGGGAGGAGATACGTCGATTCAAGGAGGATGCGGACTGCCGCGTGTTCCTCGCGTCGGAGTCCGGCGGCGTGGGCCTGAACCTCCAGGTTGCAAGCGTGGTGGCGAATCTCGACATGCCATGGAACCCCGCGCGGCTGGAGCAGCGCATCGCGCGTGCGTGGCGCAAGAACCAGAAGCGGGACGTCCTGGTGGTGAACATGGTCGCCGCAGGGACGATCGAGGAACGGATGCTCCAGACGCTTGGTTTCAAGCAGGGACTTGCGGATTTCGTGTTGGACGCGATGGGCAACGCCGCTGACTTCGAGCTGCAGAACACCGAAAAGGCGAAGGGAAAGAAGAAGGAAAGCGCGTTCATGCAGCGGCTCGCGTCCGTCATGGGCGAGTCCGTGAGGGTGAATGCGGCGGTGACTCCGAAGCCGAAGGGCGAGCCGACCATCCCGCCAGAGGAACGCCTGCGCGCGAGCGTCGAGGCGGAGTGTCCGGGCGTTGAGCGCCTAGTCGTCAAGTTCAGGCACGACGCCTCAGGGCGGAACGTGGGCGGGGCCGTCGCGGTGGGGCGCGGCGTCGGACGGAGCGATATTGCTCAACGGATCGCCGAGACGCACGGAGTGGCGCTCCCGGATTCCGCCGTGGAGGTGATCGATCCCGAGACGTGGAAGCTGCTCCAGCGGCTTCGCGACATGGGCGTGATCTCGTTCTGCGGTGAAGACGTGAAGGATGTCGTCGTGAGGGATGCGCCGGACGCCACCGCGATGGAAGCGGCGAAGCGCAGGAAGACGGCGGAGAAGGCGGATGCCGAGACGCAGCGTCTGCTAGACATGGGCACGCTGCTCGTGAACGGCGGGTTCTCCGAAGAGGGGCAGGTGTCGCTTCGCAAAGCGATTGCCTTGGCGGCCGCAACGGCGCGTTATGCGCTTGGAGCGGTTCCCGTGGAACGGGAGATTGTGCCCGTGACGATCGAGGAGCTGGTTGTCGTCGAGGGCGAATTGGATATTCCTCAGGAATGCGAGCTGGTGTTGCAGCATGCGGTCCAGGGGCTTGACATCCCGCGTCCGCTCGACTCGGCCCACGCACTCGTCGAGCAATGCCGAGCGACGTGGAAGTGAGTGTCGAGCGCAATGGAAAGCGGAATAGAAGTTGGGTAACCCATGAAAATAATGCGTATGGCAAAGGCGTATATATTCGACATGGACGGAACGCTCGTGGACAACTGCGCGTGGCATGTGAAGGCATGGCGCGCGTTTGCTGTCCGCCATGGGCGCGAGATAACCGAGCGGCAGATACTGGAATGGATGGGTGCGCCGAGCGCGTACTACATGAACCGCATCTTCGACCGGGAGATTCCACCCGAAGAATGCGCCGCACTGACCAACGAAAAAGAATCGCTTTACCGCGAACTCTACGCGCCGCATCTCAAGTTGCCTGACGGCTTGGGCGATCTGCTCAGCGACGCACACAGGCAAGGTGTGAAACTGGCCATTGCGACAGGCGGATCCATTGACAACGTGGACTTCGTTCTCGACGGACTTGGAATACGCGATCTGTTCGAGGTGATCGTGGACGCGTCGCAGTACGAACGTGGCAAGCCCGCGCCGGATTGTTATCTCATGGCTGCGGCACGCCTCGGGCTTGATCCATCCGAGTGCCTCGTGTTCGAGGATGCCGTCGGCGGCGTGAGGGCGGCGAAAGCGGCGGGAATGCGCGTTGCCGCAATCACGGCGACGTTGCCGAGAGAGGTCTTGGCGGCAGAGCAGCCAGACATTCTCTTTGATTCATTTACAGAATTCAAGAAGCCTCACGAATGAAGGCAATTGCCGTGTTCCCGATGGGGAACATTTGTGGTTGCTATCGTCCCGGAAATATGGTATGATACCGACCGGTAACACGAATTGGAATCGAAGTTATGTATGACATGAAACAGTTGGGCGCGTTTGTCGCCAAGGAGCGTAAAAGGCAGGGCGTGACACAGCTGCAACTGTCACAGGCCACCGATGTCGGTAGAAGGTTTATCGTTGAACTGGAAAGAGGCAAAGAGACGATTCAGGCTGGCAAGCTCCTGAAAGTGCTGGACACGCTCGGAATAGACTTGACGCTGACTGCACCGGAGGGAGTCTGAAATGTCGCCGCCGCAAATCCGTACGGGTTCCCTTGACGTCTATCTCCTCGGCAGGAAGGTGGGGTGCATAGATTATTCGTCGCATCGCAACGACATGCGTTTCACCTACGACGCGGAATATCTTGCATCCGAAGATGCTTTGCCTCTTTCATACGCGTTGCCGCTCAGAAGCGAGCCGTTCGATTCAGAACGAACGACGATATTTTTCGAGAATCTTCTGCCGCCTGACCAAGTACGTAGAAAACTTGGTCCGATCTTGCATCTGTCGCGGCATAACGTCTTTGGATTCCTGGAGGCGCTTGGCGGCGACTGCGCAGGTGCGATCTCACTTTGGCCCCATGGTGAAACACCGACTTCGGGAAAAGAGCGCGTCAAGCGACTTGACGAGGATGATGCCGCTGAAATACTCGGATCGCTGAAGAAACGTCCTTTGTATGTCAATGGCATTGATGGTTACAGAATATCCGGTTCGGGCGCGCAGAACAAGTTGATTGCGAGGATTGTCAACGGCCATATTGAACTTCCCCTCTTCGGCGCGCCATCGACGCACATCATAAAGCCAGCGATTCAGGACTACGAGGATTCCGTATACAACGAGTACTTCTCCATGCGCTTGGCAGAACGGCTGGGACTTGCAACGGCGAAATGCGGATTGATGCGCGTCAAGGGAAGTATTTGTTATTGGACGGAAAGGTTTGACCGGGAGATCGTCGATGGCCAGGTCCGTCGGCTCCATCAGGAAGACTTCTGCCAGATATGCGGTATCTCCGGCGAGCTCAAATATGAAAGCGAAGGCGGTCCGTCGTTCGCACAGTGCATGGCCGTAATGAAGGAGATGAAAATCTCGCTTGCGGACAGACTGTCGTTCATCGACAGGATGATTTTCAACTATCTGATCGGGAACGCCGATGCGCACGGAAAGAATTCGTCCATTCTTTATCGCGGTAAAGGACAAAGACGGCTTGCGCCGATCTACGATGTCATGTCAACCGCCATCTACGGCAACCTCTCGCGTGTCAAAGCGATGTCGATTGGCGGAGCAAGAAAATTCGCGGATGTGAAACGTGAGTGTTTTGGAACGATGGCACAGGAGGCTGGGATGCGTCCGCAACTCGCCATCGCCCGTCTCGACCGGCTTGTCGCGCGGATCGGCTCGGTGGCCCATACGCTGTCCGGCGAACTCGCTGCCGAATGGCCAAGCGACGTGTACGCGAAAATCGAATCGGTCATAGCAGACCAAGTGGAATCTCTGTGAAAAGAAAGGAATAGATCATGGAAATGGCAGACCTGACAGAAAAGACGCTCGCGACGGAGCGCAAATACACCGGGAAGATCATCAGCGTCGATCTTCTCGACATCGAGCTGCCCGACGGGCGCAAGGCGAAGCGCGAGGTGATCCGCCACGGGAACGCGGTGGCCATCCTCGCGCGCCGTCCCGACGGAAAGTTCGTGTTCGTGAAGCAATACCGCAAGGCGGCGGAAGAGGCGCTCATCGAGGTCATCGCGGGCGGACTCGAACCGGGCGAAGACCCGATTGAAGGCGCGAAGCGCGAGACGGCCGAGGAGACCGGCTACGAGGTGACCAGCATCAAGTTCCTCACGACCATCATCTGTACGCCGGGCTACTGCGAGGAACGCATCCACCTCTACTTCGCGGAGTTGTCCGAGGCGGCACACGCCCAGGACCAGGATCCAGACGAGAACGTCTATCCCGTCGTCCTCTCCGAGGCCGAGGTCGAAGACGCTATCCGCAACGGTACGATCTTCGATTCCAAGACATTGTCCGCCTGGCTCTGCTGGAAACTTTCAAGGTAGAAGATGATGCAATCAAGACAAGTAGGTTAAGATATGAGCAAAGTAAGACCAACCGCGATTGAGGTGCGCGGGGCGAGGAAAAACAACCTCAGGAACATAGACGTCGATATTCCGTTGGGGAAGATTGTCGGCGTGGCCGGCGTCTCGGGAAGCGGCAAGTCCTCCCTCGCGCTGGGCATTGTGTACGCGGAGGGATCGCGGCGCTATCTCGAATCGCTCTCCACCTACACCCGTCGGCGGATGACGCAGGCGGAGCGCGCGGAGGTGGACGACGTGCGCTACGTGCCGGCTGCGCTGGCGCTCCGGCAGCGTCCTGGTGTCCCCGGCATCCGTTCCACGTTCGGCACCTCAACGGAACTGCTCAACTCGCTCCGGCTCATGTACTCGCGCCTCGCGTCGCACCGCTGTCCGAACGGACACTACCTCGCGCCGTCGCTGGACGTGGCGGCGGAGCGCGAGCTGGTCTGCCCCGAATGCGGCGCGCGTTTCTTCGCACCCGGCGCGGAGGAGCTTGCGTTCAATTCGCAGGGCGCGTGCAAGCGGTGCGACGGAACGGGCGTCGTGCGCGAAGTTGACATGGATACGATCATCCCCGACGATTCGCTCACGATCGACGAAGGCGCCGTCGCGCCGTGGCAGTCGCTCATGTGGTCGCTCATGAAGGACATCGCGCGCGACCACCTCGGCGTGCGGACGGACGTCCCGTGGCGCGACCTCACCGACCGCGAGCGGGACATCGTCCTCCACGCGCCTCCGGAAAAGCACCACATGGTCTATCAAATCAAGAAGGACGGACGCTCCGGCGAGATGGACTTCACCTTTTTCAACGCCATCCACACCGTCGAGAACGCGCTCAAGAACGTGAAGGACGAGAAGAGCATGAAGCGCGTCGCGAAGTTCCTGAAGGAGGGACCGTGTCCCGATTGCGGCGGCACGCGCCTCTCCGAACGCGCCCGCGCCCCGCTTCTACGCGGCATTCCGCTCGACAAGGCGTGTGAGATGACGCTGGCCGAGGCGGAGGAATGGGTACGCGGCGTTCCCGCGTCCCTGCCCAAGCCGATGCGTCCGATGGCGGAGCGGATCTGCGAGGCGTTCCACGATACGTCGCGTCGGCTGATGGAACTCGGTCTCTCATACCTTTCACTCGACCGCGCCGCCTCGACGCTCTCCACCGGCGAGCGCCAGCGCATGCAGCTCGCCCGCGCCGTCAGAAACAGGACGACGGGCGTCCTGTACGTGCTCGACGAGCCGTCTATCGGACTCCATCCGTCGAACCTGGAAGGGCTGACCGGCGTGATGGACGACCTGGTCGCCGACGGCAACACGGTCCTGCTCGTGGACCACGACACGCAGGTCCTTTCACACGCCGACTGGATCGTGGAGCTAGGGCCTGGCGCCGGTGCGAATGGCGGGAGCCTCATCGCGGAAGGAACGGTGGCCGAGATCGCGAAGAACCCCAAATCGCAGATAGGGCCTTTTTTAGCCGCAAAGAACACAAAGGACAAAAGAGACAAAAAGGACGCAAGGGACAAACTCCGCGCCTCCGCGCCTCCGCGTGAGATACTGCTTTCCACCTCCGCAATCCATACCGTGCAGCCGCTGGAGGTGACGTTCCCAAAGGGCAAACTTTCGGTCGTGACGGGCGTTTCCGGCAGCGGCAAGACGACGCTAATCCTCGAAAGCCTCGTTCCGGGACTCGCCGCGCAGATCGGGGGACGCGCACTCCCCGCGCACGTCCGCGCGCTCTCCGCGCCCGGAATCGCGCAGGTGAAGCTCATCGACGCGACGCCCATCGGCATCAACATTCGTTCGACCGTTGCGACGTACGCGAACGTCCATGACGAACTCCGCAAGATCTACGCCCGCACGGCGGACGCGAAGGAACGCGGATACAAGGCGGGCGACTTCTCGTACAACACGGGCGCGCTGCGCTGTCCGACCTGCGACGGTACGGGCGAGATCAACCTGGATGTCCAGTTCCTGCCGGACGTGGACATTCCCTGTCCCGACTGCCGCGGTGCGCGGTACGCGAAGGCGGCGTTTGCCGTCAGGCGGAAGGGCGTGTCCCTCCCGGAGCTGATGGCGATGAGCGTGGATGAGGCGCTGGACGCCTGCACGGACCTTCCGCTCGTCAAAAGCCGTCTTAAGATTCTACACGATATTGGCCTTGGCTACTTGACGCTCGGAGAGGAGACGCCGGGTCTTTCCGGCGGCGAGGCGCAGCGTCTTAAACTCGCCAGCGAGATGGGGCGTGGACAAGGCGATTCGGTGTTCGTCTTCGACGAGCCGACGATCGGTCTTCATCCCCTTGATGTGCGTACGCTGATGGAGGTGTTCCGTCACCTGATTGGCAACGGCGCCACCGTGATCGTGATCGAACACGACCTCGACGTCATCCGCTCGGCAGACTGGATTGTGGATATGGGCCCCGGCGGCGGCAAGGCTGGCGGCCGGATCGTCGCCGCCGGCACGCCATCCGAAATCAAATCCTGCTCCCAAAGCGTGACAGGTCGCTACATCTGATGAGCGCGATTGTCCGCACAAGAATGATGAGAAATGCTAAACTAATCTTTCGTTCCGCGGCATGGCTATTATAGACAAGAATTCTTCCAACGCTGAGAAGGTGACCTTCTTCCGTTCGTTGTTCAGCGGGCGGGATGATGTTTTTGCGAAACGTTATGATAACGCCAAGACGGGCAAGAAGGGTTATTCTCCCTATTGCGAAAACCAGTGGGTGCGTGGGCTGTGTGGCTTGATGCACGGCGTGAAATGTTCTAACTGCTCTAATCGAAAGTTAAAGCCGGTATCGGATGAGGTAATCCGATGGCATCTGCGAGGAAGGGATGGTGGACAGAAACCATTTGAGATGGGCGCATATCCGATGGCAAAAGACGAAACGGTCTCTTTTGCTGTTATTGACTTTGACGAGTCATCTTGGCGCAGAGACGCCTTGTGCGTAGTGCGGAAAATCCGTGAGCTGGCTCTGCCGATTGCATTGGAACGATCAAGGTCTGGGAAAGGCGCGCACATCTGGTTCTTTTTCGAGGAACGCATCAGCGCGCGGATGGTGCGCGCAGCATTGTTCTACATCATTACTCTGACGTTGGAGGCACATCCGGAAATCAGCCTTGACTCATACGACCGCATAATACCAAATCAGGCGACGCTCCCCAAAGGCGGTTTTGGCAACCTTATCGCACTCCCCCTTCAGTTTGAGGCGCGTAAACTCGGGAACAGCTGTTTCGTCAATGATGACTGGGTGCCGTATGACGATCAATGGGCATTCCTTTCATCGGTGCGCCGACTGGCGAAGACGGAAATTGCAACGCTAGTAGCGCGCGCTAAGACCGAAAACCGTTCATTGGTTGAAATAGGAAATGCGGCGCGTGACGAAGAAAAGCCATGGACGTTCTTTCTTCCATTGTGGTCCACTTTGACACCTGTAGATTGTCCAACTCAGATTTTCGAGAAACCGATTGAAGTGGTGCTTGCTAACCGTGTTTATGTTTCACAGGAAGGTTTGTCAGACGAGTTGCGGAGCCGTTTAATCAGGAGTGCGTCGTTTACCAACCCCGAATTCTACGAAGCAGAGCGCATGCGGTTTTCCGTGTATGGCAAGCCACGCATCATATCTCGCGCACTGAATGGCGGCAAATATCTTGAAATGCCGAGGGGATGTCTTGATTCAGCGGTCCAGATACTGAAAGACGGCGGATTGAAGGCGCACATTGACGACAAGCGCTATGGTGGGGTCCCGTTGCAAGTTGAGTTCTACGGTGAGCTGAGACCAGAGCAAAAAGCAGCAGCTGCAGACATCGCGAAGCATGATACGGGCATACTTGCCGCTGGTACGGCGTTTGGCAAGACAGTTGTCGCGCTCGCTATAATTGCGCAGCGAAAGACCAACACGCTCATCCTCGTAAATCGTCGCCAACTTCAGGCACAGTGGATTGCAAGAATCGCGTCATTTTTCAACATCCCCGAAAAAGACATTGGCAAGATTGGCGGCGGTTCCGGTCGGTGGACGGGGAAGATCGATGTCACATTGATACAGAGCCTTTGCCGCAAGGGCGTTGTCGATCCTCGTGTAAAAGAGTATGGGCAGATTATCGTTGATGAATGCCATTCCGTGGCGGCAGAATCGTTTGAGGCCATAGTAGATGCCGCACCGTGTCGATATGTTTTGGGGTTGTCTGCGACAGTGATGCGCAAGGACGGACACGATCCGCTCATCATGATGCAACTTGGGCCGATCCGGCACCGGGTTGATGCCAAACAACTCAGTCGCCGCGAACCCTTTGCGCATGTCGTCCATGTTAGACAGACAAGTTTTCGCATGAAGATCGAACTCCCTGAAAATGACGGACATTTTGACTACGATGGGATGCTCAAAGAAATGATCGCAGACGCCCCTCGTAACCGCCTTATTGCCGATGATGTTGTCGCTGCGGTAAAAGATGGGCGTTCGCCTGTTATCCTCAGCGAACGCCGGGAACATGTTGCCGTATTCGAGGCACTTCTGGAAGGACGCGTGAAAAATGTTGTTTCGCTTACTGGCGGCATGGGGGTGAAGACAACGCGGGAACGCAAGGAAGGACTTGCTGCGATAGGTGATAATGAGGAACGTGTCATTATTGCGACGGGTTCATATCTTGGTGAAGGTTTCGATGATTCACGTCTTGACACGCTTTTCCTTGCAACGCCCATATCATGGAAAGGGCGAATTACGCAGTATGCCGGACGGCTTCACCGTATTCATGATGGGAAACGTGAAGTACGCATCTACGACTATCTTGATTCCAATGTTGCCGTTTGCCAGAAGATGTTTGAAAAACGGCGGAACGGTTATCAGGCGATTGGTTATACGATGATGGTGCCGCTGGGAGTGACGGAGGGGTGGCCAGCGGAAGTGCGTCTTCCGGTAGAACCCAAATGGAAGGAACGGTTTTCCGACAGCGTGAGACGTCTGTGCAGAGACGGCGTGGATGTTGCACTCGCAGACCTTTTCCTTCGGGCAACATTGGCAATCCAAGGAGGCAATGCTGAAGGGGCCGTCAAGGTAAGCCCCAAAGAATCTGCTCGGCGATTCCTCTTTGCCCGGCTAGACTCGCTTGACGGCAACAAAGGAATGTTCGAGCAAAATAGCCGATTGCCGATACCATGTGGCACAAATCCATATCTTGAAGTGGATATTTGTTCAGAAAGGATAAAACTGGCGATCATGTTGGACACGCCGGAATCCATCTCTGACATTTCGTTTTACCGCCTTGCCAGGCGTGAAGATGCGCTTCTGCAGCGAAACGGGTATCGCGTACTTCGTTTCCTGGCAGAAGATGTCTGCGAACGACTTGATGCGGTTCTTGGCGAGATTGGAATGTTCAGTGTGCCAATGCCGAGACAGACAACCTGAAACATTTTTTGTTGTTTACAGTTAATTTGCTGATGTGATGTAGTCCGGTTCATAAAAATGATATAATATTCGCGTTCAGAGGCGTCAAAAAGATTTCAATTGTTGAAAGGATGCGAAGTGAAAAAGACAAGCGAACTCGACATCAAGGGAACTGTTGTCCGCGTCGTGAAGATCAACGGCGAGGACTTCGTTTGCCTTACCGACATGGCGAAACTCAAGTCGGAGGACGCGCAGCAGACAATCAGCAACTGGATGCGTAACCGCATGACACTTGAATATCTGGGCCTCTGGGAGGAATTGTACAACCCGGATTTTAAACCCCTCGGATTCGAGTGGTTTAGAAAAGGGCAAGCCGCCAATCCGACGCTTAAAGGCAATCAGCGCGACTATGCCACCATCAACCAGCTCATCTGCATTTCCAACATGGAGAACATTAACGCCGTCATGATCAATGATGGTATTCCCCAGTCGCAACGCCTGAAGAAGCTGAACGAAATCGCCATCCAGCAAATGCGCATCCTCTCCGAAGTAGAGGGGAGGAAGTTTCTAAAGTGATAGACGGTGTTTAACTGAAGGGATGGCATGGAAAAAGTCGAAAGATGCGACTGCAAGATGAAAAGCACAAGGCTTGTCTGGATTGTAGACTGGCTATGTGGTGCATTGTTGATCGGAATTACTGCCTGGGTGGCGTGTCGCTATGCCGCGATGCCAGACAAGATTCCCACTCACTTTGGCGTGGACGGCGTCATTGACGGCTATGGTGGCAAGAGTATGATTTGGTGTTTGTTGGCCATCATGTGGGTTCTCGTCATCGTGATGTCAGTTACGGAACTGTTTCCAAGACACTGGAATGTTCCTTTCAAGGTTACGAAGGAAAACCATAGCCGAATGATGACTCTGACATGGCATTTAATCAGCACTACAAAGTTGCTTGTTGCGAGTTTGTTTGCGTATTTGATTATCATGTCCATGCGAGGAGAAAACCTGTCGGTATATTTTACGCCAATGGTCTTGACTGCAGTTTGTGCAAATTCCTTGTACTGGGTTGTTCGGCTTTTCCAGAACCGATAATGCCACGAAGGCACTTCAAAGAAACGAAAGAGGAAAAGTGACTGAAGAATAACCTTATTAAAGCGTTTTCTTGATGGTTTCGGGCCGAGAGCGCATGAAGTGCCGGTGAAGCCGGACGAAGACACGACAAGAATTTAAAGGAGAACAAAAATGAAGTGCAAAAATGGTAAAACGGCGGCCGCTTCGGCAGGACCCGAATACGACGCGAGGTTCGCGGCGTTGACGTGGGACGACTTGGAATACTTTGCCGACACACGTTCGGTGAAGCGCGGCAAAGGTTATGTTTCGTGCGTCAGCGGAATCTGCGTCGATGGTCAAGGTGCTGTTATCGCGTCCGTGCAAGGCCGAGAGGAATATGCCACGAAGGTATGGTTTGGCGATGACGGCAAGCTCCATTCCGACTGCTCATGTCCAGTGGGATTCGCCTGCAAGCACGCAGTTGCGTTGACCCTGAAGGTGATCGATGAGGTCAAGGCTGGTCGGAAGCCTGTCATGGTCTCGGCCGACGACGAGCGCCTTGAAGAGTTCTTGTCCGTTGATGATGATTACGATGAAGATTCGGACGAGGACGAAGAGGGAAAATCAGGCACACGCGGCGTTTCTGTCCGTGCGCCCAGACAGAAACAGGATCCCGTCCTTGCCTATCTTCTGGGCCTGAAGCCCGACGCGGCAAAGGATCTTCTCGTCGAAATCGCCGCTCAATTCGACGAGGTGCGCACGGAACTGAGGCGTATGATCGAGCTCGCGAAATCCGACGTGGATGCTCTTGCGGACAAGGCAAAGAAGGCGATTCGCGATGCGACGGCTACGGCATGCAGGATCTACGTCTGGGGCGACAGAGACCGCTCGATATATCCGGACTACGGAGAGGCGAAACAGTTTCTCGAACGGCTGCTCGAGCTGAAGGCATACGACAAGTTAATTGCGCTGGCCGACTATCTGACGAAGCGCGCCGTCGCGCAGATGGAAATGTCCGAGAACGACGAAGGAGAGATCGGATACGAAGCCGACACGTGCATGGAGGTCATTGCCAAGGCAGTCATGCTCTCCAGCATGTCGGACGTGGACAAAATTCTTTGGTTCCACAATCTGCACGACAAAGACGAGTACTGTTTCTATGAGGACATCAAGGGCACATGGGAGGCGCCGAAATCATGCGGCAGGTCTGCCTGGGCCGAAGTTGCAGATGTCCTTTCAAAAGAACTCTCCTCCCAGGGTGATGTCGGCAACGGGATTTCCATACACGGGCGACATCTCTCGTTTGAAATTGAAGAAGCTTTGCGATTCGCCGGGCGGCGTGCCGAAGTGACGGATTTCAAGAAACGCGCCGTCGCGAAGACCGGCGACTACGCTACACTGGTGAAGGACCTTATCGAAGACGGCGACCTTAAGGAAGCGCAGGAGTGGTGTTTTCGTGGAATCAAAGAGCAGGGTGACTACGGCAAGCATGAACTTCGTAGCCGTTTGATCGAAATAGCCGAACGGGAGAAGAATCCGATTGATGCCTGTTCCTATGCCGCAGACGAGTTCTTCGATTCGCCGTGGCGAGATAGCTACGAGAAACTCATGGTTGCCGCACGAAAGGCCGACGTGTACGAACAAGTTCACAAAGGTGCTCTTGATTTTCTCGAGAAAGGTGTTTTCCCGTGGGAGGCGAAGAAGAGCCGTTGGCCTTTGCCGAAACTGCTTGAACCGTGCCGCGATAGAAACACGGAATTCCCGCGTATTGACATTCTCATCGACGCAGCCTTGATGGAAGACAGATTGGAAGATGCCATCAAGTGGTATGCCTCCAAAAGTAAGCCAACAACAAATTACCATTCGTACCTCTTTAGGGGTACGGAAGGCGATCAGGGATGGACCGTCGCCGAAAAGGTGGCAGCCAGATTCCCAGACGATGCGATTTCAATCTGGCTCGGGTTGATAGCGGCGAATCGTGGCAAAACAGGTAATTGCTACTATGAACAGATCGCCCAGGCTCTGGTCAACATGCGTCCCGTCATGAAACGGGCCGGTCGGCTCGGCGAATGGAAGGCGGTTATCGCGGAGATACGAACGACCGATAAGGGGAAACGTAACCTCATGAAAATCCTGGATGGAATCGAGCGCGGTCCGCAACCACCTATGCCAATCATAATAGACAGATAGATGAGACGATGCCAATGAAGCGATAAAATAAGAACGGGATGCTGACGGATAATAGTGAAAATCAAAACCAAGTCGGTGGGCTCAAGGTTTTTGGGTATAATAAGGGCGAAAGGAGCGAAATGGCTTTACCGTTGAACATAGATGACTTGATTCATCAGCGCAAGGTGGAGAGTGCGCGGATTGAATACAAGAAGGACTGGAACCCTGAAAAGGTTCTCCATTCTGTGTGCGCATTCGCAAACGACATCGACAACTGGGGTGGTGGTTACATCATCTTGGGCGTGGAAGAGAAGAACGGCATTCCCGTGTTACCGCCGTATGGAATACGCAAGGAGTCGGTCGATGCCGTCAACAAGGAACTGCTGAACGTATGCAATCTGATAGAGGGGCGATATGTACCTGTCGTCTCCCATGAAGTGTACGAAGGAGCGGACATCCTTGTTTTGTGGTGCCCGGCGAGCGCCGTGCGTCCGCACAAGTGTCCCGTGGTGATCGCCAAGAACGCCAAGAGCGAGAAGGCGTATTACATCCGCAAAGCCAACTCCACAATCAAGGCCAATGCGGCGGAGGAGCGGGAACTATTCGAGTATGCAGGGAAAGTGCCATTTGACGAACGCCCCAACATGCGCGCTTCGGTATCGGACATTCGAATGTCGCTTTTGTTGCCTTTTCTGGAGTCGGTCGGAAGCGAACTGGCAAAGGATGCCGCTGCGCGGAGCGTTGCCGATGTCGCCCGCGACATGCTCCTGCTTGAAGGTCCACCGGAGGATGAACATCCCATCAACGCGGCGCTCATGTTCTTTAACGAGCATCCTGAAAGGTTCTTCCACTATGCGTGGATAGAGGTCGTGGACAAACCCGATCCGACAGGGCAGGGGATGGAGGAACAGACGTTCAAGGGGCCATTGGACGTGCAGCTTCGGGCCGCGCTCAACTACATCCGAGGAGTGGTTCTGAAAGAGAAGATATTCAAGCACGATGACCGAGCGGAAGCCGACAGGATATGGAACTACCCGTATGCCGCCGTCGAGGAAGCGCTGGCCAACGCCGTCTATCACCGAAGCTACGAGCCGTGCGCCCCCGTCGAAGTGACGATTACGCCGACTCAACTTGAAATCTCCAGTCTGCCTGGGATGGATCGGTCGATCACGGATGCCAATCTCAAAGATTTCAATATCCGCAGTCGGTTCTACCGCAACCGCCGGATAGGAGAGTTCCTCAAGGAATTAGATCTTGCCGAAGGTCGCAACACAGGAATCGGAAAAATCGTGCGTGCTATGCGGGAGAACGGATCACCCGATCCGGAATTTTACAATCCTGAAACTCGTACCTTCATGACTGTCATCCTGCCGATCCACGAGGCGTTTAGGGCAGAAACCGTGAAAAAGGTTTCTGGCAGTACGGAGAAAAGTGTGGAGAAAACTACGGAGGAAAACGGTCTGAAAACTACGGAGAAAACTGTGGTGAAAACTGTGGTGAAAACTGTGGTGAAAACTGGGAGTAAAAGCGAGAAAGTAGTTGAATGCTTAAGAATGAATCCGTTTGCTACACGTCAAGATCTTGCGAGAGACACTGGACTATCAGTTCGCGGAGTTGAGTGGAATTTGAGAAAGTTGTCCCAGTTAGGCATCATTCGCCGCGTAGGCCCAGACAAGGGCGGTCATTGGGAAGTGGTCGGGAATGCGTGAGGAGAGAGAGATGTCCATGATCTTGGAGAAACTACTTGCCCATGATCATTGTTCAGACATTTTCCAGTTGCCGACTGGAAAATGTAAGGGGCATGACGCTGACGAAAACATCTTCCAACCGTTGGTTGGAAAATGTGGAGGCGGGTACACGGGCAGCGACAAGCCCATTGCCGATTTCTTCGCCCACCACAAAGGCAAGGTGAATTGCTTTCTCGGCGCGGCGGAAACGCTTGTCCGCCAGTCGATCGACGAATATCTCAAAGACGGCCGCGACCACCTTCAGGTCTCCTTCGGTTGCACGGGAAATGCGCCCGCCGCGAAGCGGTCGGGTTGCCTGAGCG
>CAMKJU010000019.1 GCA_946413265.1 uncultured Lentisphaerota bacterium | reverse complement strand
TCTTCGGCTGGACCGTGGGGGGACACGACCACCTCTATCCCGACTACGACGCCGATCCGAAGATGGGCGGCGCGGAGGCACTCAAGGCCGGCATCGCCGAAGCGCACCGGCGCGGCATCCGCGTGTGCATCTACGCGAACGGACAGCTCCAGCAGATCGGCGCGACGAAGTTCTGGGGCGAACACGGCGAGCGCATCGCCGTGCGCCGGCGCGACGGCTCGCCGTACGTCCATACGTACCACAAGTACAGGAACATACCGGTTTACAAGTTCGCCATCGGCTGCCTGCACGCCGAGCCGTGGCACGACCGGATGCTCGCGCTCGCCAGGCAGGCGCGGGGTTTCGGCGCGGACGCGATCCTCTACGACCAGCTGGGCGTGACGACGCCGTTCGAGTGCTGGGGCAAGGGGCACGGTCATCCCGTCCCGTGGCGCAGCCACTGCGAGGAGCGTCCCAGATTCGTCCGGCGCATCGCGGACGAAATGCACGAGACCGACAAGGATTTCGCCGTCTTCACCGAGGGGCTCCACGACGGGCTTCTCGACACCATCGGCATGTTCCACGCGTGCCAGCCCAGCTCGTTCATGTGGGACGTCAACGTGCTGAAGGCGAGCCGCGCCACGTCGCGCGCGAATGCCGAGCCGTTCCCCGAACTCTTCCGCTACACGTTCCCGGAACTCGTCACCACCACGCGCAACCCCACGCCCATGACGCTCCGATCCTTCGTGAACTACGCCGCCGTGTTCGGTCTCCGGCACGAAATTGAGATCCGTTACATGCCCGACCGCACGTACGCGCTCGATGGCAAGGTGCCGACGAAGAAGGACTACGGCGAAGTGAAGAACCTGCCGTCGCTCGAGGCGATGCACGCCGAACCGCCCGCCGTCGCGAGCGCCTACATGAAGGCCGTGGCCGACTTCCAGCGTACGCACGCGAAGTACCTCTTGCGCGGCAAATTCGTCGATGATGAAGGGTTCACAAGTCGGAGCGGAGTCATCGCCAAGCGCTTCATCGCCGACGACGGCACGAGCGCCGTGTGCGTGTGGAACATTTCGAACAAGCCTGCTGATGTCATGATCAACGGATTAGGCAAGCCGACAGGCGTATTTGCTCCCGGAAACGAATCCACAACCGGACAGATTCGCCCCGATTCGCTGAGACTGTACGTCTATGGCGTGAAGTAAAACAAACTGATTGAGGAATATACAATGACAGCAGAAAATATAATCACGAAAAACAAGTGTGCGAGAAGTGCTCACGGCAGAGCAGCCATCCTGGCATTAGCCTTTGGGGTCACGTCATGCGTGTTGGCATACGCCCCTGCGCCGGTCGTGTTCGACACGCCGGCCAAAGACGAGAAGGGCATCATGGTGCTCGGCAACGGCGAGGTGGGCGCCACGGCGTGGTTGGACGCCGCCGGCACGCTGCACACCGTGCTGCAGAACTCCGATTCGTGGAACGAGGGCGGACGCCACGTCAAGACCGGCGCGATCGACTACGAGACGAAGTCGCCTGTCGACGCGGGCACGTATAGGCAGGAGCTCTCGATGGCGCGCGGCGAGTTCGAGGCGACGTGGAAGAGCGGCGGGAGGGCGGTGTCGCTGCGGTACCGCATCCAGCAGGGAACGGATTCGATCGCGGTGTGCGACGTGAAGGGCCCGCCGGACGTCAAGGCGAAGGTGGTCAACTGGCGTCTCTATCCCGGCGGGTCGAAGGTGTTCGGCGTCGGCGAGTACGAGCTCGGCAATAGGTTCTGCGAGGGCGGTCCTTTCGGGAAGGTGCTGAGCAAGAAGAAGTTCACCATCAGCGCCGACCGTTTCGTGCCGGGCGGCTGGTGTCATGTGAACCGCAACGAGACGGTCGCCGACTTGATGAAGGTGTATGACTTCTACCAGGGAACGGGCGATCTCGGCAAGCCGGATCTGCTTTCGGACCGCGCCTTTGGCGGCGTGACGAGAAAGATCGTGGTGAAGACAGCAAGCGTACAACAACAAGGTGGGGCGGGGGATGGGAAGACAGCAAGCGTACAACAACAAGAGGGCTACCTTGCTGTTGTACGCTTGCTGTCTTCCGGCGCTTCTACACGCACCCTCTTCCTCACCGCGATCACGTGCTATCACCCGTGCAGGGACGAGGCCGAATGGCTGCGCCGCACGAACGAAATGCTCGACCGCGACGGCTGGAACATCGACGGCGAGGAGGCGAAGCGCGCGGCGCACATCGCCTGGTGGCGCGCGTTCTGGAACCGCAGCCACATCGCGGTCACGCCGTCCGAAGCGGCGAAGAACGCGCCGCCCAAGCCCTACGACTTTCCCACCAACAGCAAGCTGCCGCTCAGCTTCGGCGTGGATTCCAAGGGGGGCAACAAGTTTCTCGGAACGTTCGCGTCAGCCGAAGTGGCGTTTGACGGGAAGGTGGTGTATTCGGGCGTCCCAAAGGCGTGCGAAACGGTAGGGCGGTCGCCCCGCGACCGCCGCGACGCCCATGCCTTCCGCTTCACGTGCACATTCACGATGGACCATCTTGAGAAGCCGCAGCGACTTCTCGACAACATGACGCCCGGCGGAAGCGATGGTTTCATTATCGACGTCTATCGGGGGCGCGTGCGCGCAATCTTCGGTCCGGTGCAGATGCCGCATTCCGCGAAGGTCGTTCCGGGACGCGAGACGACGCTTGAGGTGAGCGTGTCGAAATACGGCACGGCTGAGATCGTCGTGAACGGCAAGCGCGAGAAGAAGGAGCTGGCGCGTCCCGTCATCCCGCTTGCCGACGAGTGCGCGGCGATCACGACAGCCTACGCCGCGCAGCGCTATCTCACCGCGTGCGCGTCGCGCGGACGCCTCCCGATCCGCTTCAACGGCACTCTCTTCACGATCGCCCACAGGGGCGATCCCGACTACCGCCGCTGGGGCAACGGCTACTGGTGGCAGAACACGCGCCTGCCGTACTACCCGATGTTCGCCGCCGGCGACATCGACGGCACCGACGCGCTCTTCGACATGTACTTCGGGAAGCTGGAGTTCTTCAAGAAGCGCACGAAGAAGTATTTCGGACACGACGGCGCGTACTTCCCCGAGTGCATGCAGCCGTGGGGCGACCACTTCATGGGCTGCTACGGTCCGGAATGCGAGTGGAAGTACCGCAAGGACAAGCACCAGTACCATCCCTGCCATAAGTACGCCTGGGTGGGTCAGCTGGAGCTCTCGCTCATGGCCATCATGCGCTGGCAGCACACGCGCGACGATGCGTGGTTCAAGAATAATGCGCTGCCGTCCATCCGCGAGTACGTCCGCTACTTCGACGGACACTTCAAGCTGGACGCGAAGGGCCGCTATCACATGTACCCCGCGCAGGCGATCGAGACGTGGCAGGACTGCACGAACCCGATGACCGAAGTGGCGGGCCTTACGCGCGTCACGGACCTCCTGCTCGCGATGCCCGACAACGTGGTCTCGGCGGACGACCACGCGTTCTTCGCGAAGATCCGCGCGCGCCTGCCGGCGCTGCCCACGCGCACGCTCGGCGGCCAGAGGGCTGGCCGCCCTACCGAGTCGGCGATCGTGTTCGCGCCGGCGGAGATATTCAAGCGCCACGGCAATGTGGAGACGCCGGAGCTCTACTGCGTGTTCCCGTTCCGTCTCAGCTCGTTCGAGAAGCCGAACGCGGAGATCGGCCGACGCACGTATACGGATGGACGTTTCCACAAGCTCTACTTCGGCTGGGCGCAGGACGAGTTGAACGCGGCGTACCTCGGCATGGCGGAGGAAGCGCGCGAGCACATCGTCGACCGCGTGTTCAAGAACACGCCCACGCTTGGACGGACGATTGCCTGCAACGAGGAGAACATCGCCGAGCGTTCGTACAGGCCCTCTGAATACCGCTGGCCGGCGTACTGGGGACCGAACTACAACTGGCGTCCCGACCAGGACGAGGGCGGCGTGTTCCAGAACACGATCCAGTCAATGCTCCTGCAGTACGAGGGCGACAAGATATTCCTCCTGCCCGCGTGGCCGAAGGAGTGGAACTGCGACTTCAAACTAAACGCTCCGAAAAACACCACCCTTGAAGGCCGCGTGGAGAACGGCGAGCTGAAGGATCTTGTCGTGACGCCTGCCTCCCGCCGCGCCGACGTGGTCAACGCCGTCGCTCGATAGACGCACTTTTCTCGCCGGTACAGTTGCGGGCGGGGTAGTATATGGTATAATAACCGCAATCCCAAAAAAGGAAAAAGAATGAAAACTATGCTTGGAAAGTGCGCCCTGTGCGCCGTAACGGCCGCCATTGCGGCTGGAGACCTCTTCGCGAAGACGGAGACCTGGGGGGATGAGCAGTATCGTCCGAAGCTCTTCAAGCGCTTCGGCGACATCGTGAACGTTCCCGACGGGCTCACCAAGGATCCGCAGGGCAACATCTACCACTCCGCGCCGAACCTAGTTAATCCAGCATACCCCGGCGTCATCGTGAAGCGCGACTTCAAGAACGGACGCTGGAGCGTCCTGTGCGCCGGACTCCGCTCGCCTAAGACCGGGTTCGGTCGTCCCATGGGGCTTGAGTTCTGCGAGGAGGATGGAAACCTCTACTACTGCGACAACCAGTACTTCGACTCCAAGGACTACGCGAGCCGCGTGATGCGCGTCGTCCTCAACAAGAAGGGCGAGGTTCTGCGCATCGAAACCGCCGTTGACAACGTGAAGCTCGCGAACGCAATCCGCTTCTACAAGGGTGACATGTTCATCACCGACACCTACTTCGACCTCGGCCGCAAGGACGGCATCGGCGTGGGCGGCGTCTACCGCATTCCGCTTGCGGCGTGCAAGACGAAGACAGTTTCGCTCCTTCCCAAGAAGGATTACATGAAAGACCCCTACTTCCTCTGCGCCACGGAGACGAAGCCCCTTGAGCGCAAGGACGACTCCGGCGCGGACGGTCTTGCTATCACGAAGGAAGGCCACCTCTACTTCGGCACGTTCGGTTCCGGCCGCTTCTACACCGCGAAGCGCAAAGCCGACGGCTCCTACGAGCCAGCGAAGCTCATCTTCGAGGATCCGAAGCGCTTCCCGTGCTGCGACGGCATCTGCTACGACGAGGCCGCCAACCGCATTATCATGAGCGACAGCTGCCTCAATGCGCTCCACACCTGGGACATCGCGAAGGAGCAGAAGGGCGAGTGCGGGTTCGGTGAACTCTGGCGCAACGGCGACGACACCGGCGCACACGGCCTGCTCGACCAGCCCTGCGAGCCGATGATCTGGAAGGACAAGAAGGGCAACCGCAAGCTCATCATTGCGAACTTCGACATGACCTTCCCCGGCCTCGCGAACAAGAAGAACGACAAGTTCCACACGCTCTCGGTCATCAACCTTGACTGACAGAGCCGCCATTGCGCGGGCCATCCTTGCGCCGTCTGGGACGATTTGGTAGAATGTCGCCATGAAAAACGCGGACGCCAGAAAAAGCTCCAGACCTCCGGCACTTCCGGTGGGCAACAGCGACTGGGCTGCGGTCAGGGCGGAATATTGGTCTGCCGACAAGACGCAGCTCATCTCGGGACTCCTCGACAAGAAGTCCACGGTTGCCATTTTCACGCGCCCGCGACGCTTCGGCAAGACGTTCGCGATGCGGATGCTGAAGACGTTTTTTGAAAAGACGGAGACCAGCAACGCGCATCTTTTCAAGGGTACGAAGGTGTGGCAGAAGCGCGAACACCGTGCCGAGCAGGGGAAGTACCCCGTGATCTTTATCACGTTCAAGGACGCGAAAGGCGGGACGTGGAAGGAAGTCCGTGAAATGATCGCGGATGCGATCCGAGATGAATTTGACCGGCACCAGGAGGCTTTTGAGTCGGGGCGCTGCATCGAAACCGCAAGGTCGTTTCATCGTAAGCTTTGCATCGAGCAGCGTACGCCGTCTAATCTTCAACGAGCCCTGGGCATCTTGGCGGCCGCACTTCATGCCCACCACAAGGAACGTCCGGTCATCCTGATCGACGAATACGACTCGCCGATAAACTACGCGGCGACGCATGGTTTCGGCGAGGAGGCGCTGCAGTTCTTCCGCAACTTTCTCTCCGGCGCGATGAAGGACGGCGAACATTGCCGCCTTGGCGTGATCACCGGCATTTTGCGCGTGGCGAAGGAAGGCGTCCTCTCCGGCCTCAACAACCCGAAGGTCTATTCCGTGTTCGACGACGCCTTCTCCGACTGCTTCGGTTTCACCGAGGAGGAAGTACGCGGTATGCTCGCCACCTTTGGCCATCCGGAGAAAATCGACGAGGCGAAGGGCTGGTACGACGGCTACAGGTTTGGCGGAAGCGAAATCTACAACCCGTGGTCGCTCCTGAACTACGTCGACGACGGCTTCACGCCGAAGGCTTACTGGCTCAGCACGAGCAGCAACGACCTTGTGGGAGATGTGCTTTCGCGGCTTTCCCCCGAAATGCGCGACACGGTCGCGAATCTTTTTGAGAAGAAGGAAGGGAACGCGACTCTCTCTCCCGATCTCGGCCCCTACGGACTCATCCAGGACAACGAGGAAATCCTCTGGTCATTGCTCGTCCATACGGGCTACCTGAAGGTCACATCTGGGCCGGATGCAAACGGAACCGCGACGCTTGCGTTCCCGAACCGGGAAGTTGCGCGCGTCTTCCGCGACGACATTCTCGCCCGCATGAAACGCCAGCCGTCGGGGCAGTTCGTGGGACGGCTCACGCGCGCCCTTTCGTCTGGAGACGCCGAACGTTTCCGCAAGTCGCTTGAGGATTTCCTCGTTGCGTCCGCAAGCTACTTTGACACGGCGAAGGAGGATTTCTTCCATGGGCTGCTGCTGGGGCTTATGGCGGCATTGATTGAGAGCTACGAAGTCAGGTCGAACCGTGAGGAAGGCGACGGGCGCCCCGACATCCTGATGAAGCCGCGTCCGGGCGTCACGCTACCGGGTGTCGTCCTCGAGCTGAAGTCGCCGACGATTCCCGCCCGCGCGTCGCAGAAACGCGTCGAAGCGTTGCTGAAATCCGCCGCACGGAAGGCGCGGGAGCAGATTGACGAGAAGCGTTATGCGGCCGAGATGGAGGCGGAAGGCGTATCCGTCCTCAAGTACGGCATCGGTTTTAGTGGAAAGCGCGTGTCGCTCGCAAAGTGAACGGAAAGTGACAGGTGCATGAAGAGGGCCAAACAGGAGAAATGAGATGCAGATCACAAAGCGCGAGTTTTTGAAGCGGCTGGGACTCGGCGGCGCGGCTCTGGCGGGCGGCGCCGCACTGGGCGATCAGGCTGTCAAGACGAAGAGCGCCCTGCCGGCCGGAAGCTGCGGCGATCCGGACAACGTGGCGTTCGGCAAGAACATCTTCCCGATCGCGCACACGATGACGGACGGTCCGAGTTGCGTGTTGAAGGACGGAAAAATCCTCCAGCCCGCGCGTGAGATTCCTATTTTCCACACGACGGACGTCGTGGTTGTGGGTGGAGGTTCTGCGGGCTTTGCCGCTGCTGTCGCCGCCGCGCGCACGGGCGCGAAGGTGGCGCTTGTGGAGCGCTACGGGTCGTTGGGCGGGCTCTTCACGAACGGCATGGTGCTCATCATGCTCTGCACGAGCGCGCGCGAGGGCGGAAAGTTCCGCCTCGTGACGAAGGGCCTCGTCGAGGAATTCGCCAAGCGCGCTCGCGCGCTCGGCGACTGGGTGTGCACCGGACCCGTGCCGCCGAACCGCCACTGGCAGCCGACGGTCGATCCCGAGGGCGCGAAGTATCTCATGGACAAGATGGTCGCCGAGGAGAAGATCGACATGTTCTTCCACTGCTGGGGCGTCGACACGATCCAGGACGGCGACAAGGTGCTGGGCATCGTGTTCGAGTCGAAGCAGGGACGTCAGGCGATTCTCGCGAAGCAGGTGGTGGACTGCACGGGCGATGCGGACGTCCTCTTCCAGGCGGGCGGCGACTACAGGCAGATCACCCACGGCATCGGGCACGAGGTGCGCCTTGCGAACATGGACCGCATCACGGCGAAGAAACCGCCGAGGGGCAAGCCCGGCAGATGGCCCACACGCTCGAACGAGGCCAACAAAACCGCATGGTGGGGCAACCTCGGCATTGGGCCGAAGGGCAACGGACTCGACGTGCGCGACCTCACGGCGGCGGAGATCGACTTCCGCAAGCGCTGGTGGGAGCATGTGGCGAAGATGCGCCAGGAACCGGGCTGGGAACAGGTGTTCATCGCGAACACGTGTTCACAGATCGGCCCGCGCGCGTCTCGTCTCGTCGACGCCGAGTTCGTGGTGAGCCGCGCCGTGCTGCGCGCTGACTACAAGCCGGACGACGTGGTCGGCTGGCTCGGCGCGGACGGCCGCCATGCGGCGTTCCCTGTGCCGTACCGCCAGCTCGTGCCTAAGAAGGTGGATAACCTCCTCTGTGCGGGACGCTGCCTCGGGACGGGCGACACGATCGACACGTTCCGGCTCATTTGTCCGTGCTTCGTGACCGGCCAGGCCGCAGGAACGGCGGCCGCGCTCGCCGCGCAGGCGGGCGTCACGCCGCGTGCGCTGCCGTATTCAACTTTGCGCCAAGCCCTTGAGAAGGGCGGCGTGTATCTCGGCTAAAGGAGAACGACGATGAAAGTGACGCTCAATCCAGACGCGGAGGTCGTGAAGACCGTCCAGGAGGGCCTCAAGCGCACGGGCGGGTATTGTCCGTGCCGCCTCCAGCGCACGCCCGAGACGAAATGCATGTGCCAGGAGTTCCGCGACCAGATCAAGGATCCGAAATTCGAGGGATTCTGCCACTGTCTCCTCTACTACAAAAGCCTCTAAGGAAAGAAGAAAGAAATGGAAATCGAACTGACGAACGAAAACTTCGACGCCGAGGTACTCCAGTCGGAGCTGCCCGTGCTAGTTGACTTCTGGGCCACGTGGTGCGGTCCGTGCAAGATGCTCGCGCCGACCGTCGCGGAGATCGCGGAGGAGTATGCGGGCCGCGTGAAGGTGGGCAAGGTAAACGTGGACAATGCCCCCGAACTCGCCGCACGTTTCGGCATCACGAGCATTCCCGTCCTGCTCCTCTTCCGCAAGGGGGAGGTTGCGCAGACGTCCGTCGGCTTCGTGCCCAAGGCGGACGTGGTGGCGATGCTCGGTCTCTAGGGAAACGGATGCTGCTTCATGTTTGCTTTGCCATTCTCAAAAGCCGCGCGCGAAAAGAAGCGCCTGAAGGTAATTCTCAAGACCACCCGTGAATTCATCTACGCCCACGAGGACCTGCCGGCGTTCGATGCATCGAACGAGCAGATGACCGAGCTGCGCGCCGCCCTGGCCGCAGGCAACGGGGAAAAGTGCGCGGAGCTCCTTGGCGCGCTTGATCCGCCGAAGAGTTTCCAGGGATGCCGCGAGTGGCTGGACATCCTTGTCGTCTCAATCTCCGTGGCGATGGCCTTCCGCGCGTACTTCTACGAGCCGTTCAACATCCCCACGGGGTCGATGCAGCCCACGCTGTACGGTAATCACTACGAGCCGTGCGACAATCCCGGGATTATGCAGACCACTCCGCTGAAGTGGGTGTACTGGCTCGCAACCGGGCGTGACTACAAGGAGTTTGTCGCGCCGTTCTCGGGAAAGATCTTCTACATGGACCGGAACGACGGTCGTGTTGACCTGTTTTTGGTGAACGCGATTGAGGAAAAGAAAATCTGCCTGCCGAAAGACGCCATCTATCATTTGGATCTAGGCCCTGATGCCGCAGGACAAAGTAAGATCGAATTTAATCCCTATCCCCAACCGGGTGAACCGCCGTTCTTTGGCGTTATGACGGGTAATGCATGGAGACCGATAACCGTCCCAGCTGGTCATAGGTTGTTCCGGGGTTATGATACGACCGGCGACTTCCTCTTCGTGAACCGGTGGTTGTGGAACTTCCGCCACCCAAGTCGCGGCGACGTGATGATCTTTTCCACCACGGGTATTCAGGGCCTCCAACAGGGTACGCACTACATCAAGCGCATGACCGGCACGCCCGGCGAGACGCTGACGATCAAGGACGGCCATTTGCTTGTGGACGGCAAGCAGCCCATGGAGCCCTTGCGCATCCGCCAGATCCAGAACCACGAGAAGTGGCACGAGAAGGCGTATCCGTTTGCAGGATACCGTCCTAACGGCGACGCGCGGTACAACGTGCCGGGGCGCACGATCTTTGCCGAAGGCGACGAGGTGAAGCTGGGGCCGGACGAATACTATGCCTGCGGCGACAACTCGCCGTCAAGCTACGACAGCCGTTACTGGGGGCCTGTCCCCGCGCGCAATCTCTGCGGCATCGCGGGCGGCGTGTTCTGGCCCTTCTTCAGCCACCGCTGGGGTCCGATCAAGTAATCACCGGCCGCCACGGAAGAATATCGCCTCGGCGACAGGCCCGAAGCTCTGTCGGTGCTCTGGACACGGGCCGAGGCGGTTGAGCGCCTCGAAGTGCGCCGCCGTGGGATAGCCCTTGTGGACGGCAAAGCCGTAGCCGGGGTATTTCGCTTCCATTTCAATGCAGTAGGCGTCGCGGGAGGTTTTGGCGAGGATTGACGCTGCCGCGATGAAAAGCGATTTTGCGTCGCCTTTCACCACGTTCTGCGAGGGGAAGGGCAGCGTGGGCACGGCCAAGCCGTCAACGAGAATGGCGAAGGGAGTGGTTCGTGGTTTGTGGTTCGTGGTTCGTGATTCGTGGTTCGTGGTTTGTGGTTCGTGGTTCGGGCCGGCGATGGCTTCCGCAAGGGCTAGAGCGGCGCGGCGCATGGCAAGGTGGGTGGCGCGGAGGATGTTCAGCTGGTCGATCTCGAGGGCCGAGGCGGAGGCGACGGCCCATGTGCATGAAGGCGTGGACTTGATGATTTGCGCGAGCGCGTCGCGTTTTTTCTCCGAGAGTTTCTTCGAGTCGTTGATGGCCGCCCACGGTCCGGCCAATAAGGAATCCGCTACGTCCAGGGGCACGGAGACTGCGGCTGCGAACACAGGACCCGCAAGGGGGCCGCGTCCTGCCTCGTCAATCCCCATCACCGTGGTGCCGGGCTGGTGGGCGTGTTCTAGGTCGAGGGAGACGGTGTTCATTTCTTCTGGGGGGAGATGATTTTCGTCGGCAAGGAGATGAGGTCCTTTGAGCGTGAAATTATATCGTCGGAACTGGGAATGATGTTCTGCTCGTAGGACCATGAGGGATCGTCGATTTTCCCTTTGATACGGAAACCGAAGATCTTGCCGCCGGTCCAGCGGATGGGAGAAGTGGCAAGCTGCATGAGGAAGTTTTTGTTGTCCTTCAGCGTGATGTTGCCGGTGAATGCAAGGTCGTCCTTTGAAATGTCGTAGGTTCCGGTTGCGGCTATGGTCAGAACGTCGCTTGATACTATCGCGTTGGTTGCGTAGAGCGTGCCGTTTGTGATCGTGAAGCCGAGGGAGGCGTCTGAGAGGTTGACGAGCGATTTGACGCCGGGGACGTGCTTTGCGAAGAATTCGGTTGCGCCGGAGAAGAAAGGCATCTGCTCAAGGCGCTCGTCAGTGCAGGAGACAAGTCCGTAGCCATTGAGCTGGCTGGTGAGGTTGGTCGAGAGGGGGCCGGAGAGACAGACATCTCCTTTCAACATCCCGTGCTTGTCATCGCGCTTGAGCTTGAAGATGTCCGCCAAATTGGCGCGGGCGATGTCCTTGCCCGACACCTCCACGCGGAAAGACGCCCTCTCCTGCTGGAAATCGGGGATGGAGATTGTGGCGTTCCCGGCGATGTCGCCGCCGAGCTCTGCCGTTGCGCGCGCATCTGAGAAAGAAACATCTGTGCCGCGAAGGGAGAAGTGGGCGGAGGCGTCGCGGAGCGGCACGGTGAAGATGGAACCGCGGGCGAAACTGAGATCCCCGGAAAGGTTGTTCGCGTCGGCGTGCGCGGGATCGACGACGAGTCGGCCATTGAGCCTTATAGCGGGGGGCGTGGCGGGAACGAGACAGTCGAGCGTGCCGTCGTTCATCACATCGGCGACGGCGAGCGCGTTGGAGAGCGACGTGTTGGACCTGATGTCGAGGAAGTCCACGTAGCCGACGTCGTTGGTGTTCTCGTAGATGATGGTTCCAGACATGCGGCTGCCATCCGCAAGGTTGGCGACGAGCGGCCCGACGGTGATTCGGGCGTTCTGGTAAGTGTCGCGCACGAACACGCGGATGTCAACGGGCCCACGGGCGTTCTCAAGTGGTACGCGGTTATAGCATCCTCCCTCTGGCGCGAGGTCGAGGTGGATGTGGAGGTCGTTGTTGCGGAGGTTGACGTCAAACGCGCATGAGGCCTCCACGGGCTTCTCCACGCGCGTGAAGCTGTCGATGAAGGCGTAGGAGTTGGTGATGTCGAGCGCCACGAGCATCGGGCGGATATGGTGCTGGCGGGCGAGGCCGTGGACTTCTCCCTCTACGCGCTGCGTTTCGAGGTTGAGCTCGAACACACCGTCCAGCGACATCTGCGCATCGGCATCCGGCCAGTCCAGGCGGATGCCATCCACGCGGATGCCATCCGTCGAGACGGACACGGACTCCGCGGCGACTTTCCGAGGCGTCACGCCAAGGATTTCTGGGCGGATGAGCGTAAGCTTGAAGGGCTGGAGGGTTGGCAGGTCGAGTTCCAGCGGTTCGTCCTGTTCCTGGAAATCCGGGCGGCCAGGGAATTCAACGGAATCTGGGATGTAGTAGCTGTCCGGGAGGCGCGGATACCTGAGGTCGGTGACGGTGACGGACTTGATCAGCGTGCTTTTCGACCACGGGATGCGGCGCAAGTTGAGCGCGATGTCCACGCAGGACACCGAGATGACCGGATGCGATGCGGGCTTCCGGCGGTCGAGGACGCGGAGGTTGTTGATTTTCAGGCCACGCGAGAAACGGAAGGAGGCGGAGTTTGCCCGCACGAGGTAGTCGGCGTTCGAGAGGGACTGGGTGATCCGGCGCAACAGTGAATCGGGAACGGGCTGTTCAAAAATGAGAAGGGCGGCAATGGCGAGGATTAGAAGGCCGATGAGACAGAAAAGCGTGTATTTGATGATCTTGCCGAAGGTCCGCATGTTGATTCAAGCCTCTTGGATTGGCAGCCCCTAGGAGAGTCGAACTCCTCTTCTCAGGATGAGAACCTGATGTCCTAGCCGATAGACGAAGGGGCCAGCCTGGTGCACCCGGTGGGATTTGAACCCACACACCTTGCGGCACTAGAACCTGAATCTAGCGTGTATGCCAATTTCACCACGGGTGCTTGACGGGGGTATAGTATGCCAAAATCCTTCGCGCCCGTCAAGGGGGCAAATTTGAAAATCGTAATCCGCGCCGATCTCCCTAGGAATGGCCGGCTTTGTCATCTTTGTCCGCTGACTGTCAATCCAGACCGTCGAAGAGGCCGGATTCATCCTGCGCCGATTCCTGCTTCGGCATGGGGCGTCCTGCATTGAGGCGCACGAGATCGGTAAGGATGTTCAGCGCCTCGTCCAGCGCGGCGTCTGCCTCGCGGTGCGCGGGGTCGAAGCCCTTGCTTTCCAGCCGTTCGAGCTCATCGTCGACCGCGTCGTCTTGCGCGCGCAGCGTCTTGCGCGCCTTGCGTTCGAGCGGTACGGTCTTGCGATACGCCTCCTCCTTCGCCCAGCCGACCAGCTGTTCGTGGCGTTTCCACGCGGCGCTGCCGGCCGCACGCCGTGCCGCAGACGCCTTGCGCAGTTCCGGGACGAAGCGTTCCATGTCCCAGCTTTTCTTGAACGGCACGGACGCGATCTCGTTCCACTCCACGGGGTACGGAAGTCCCTCTTCGCCTTTCCAGAACGACGCAAGGCACGGGAGCGGGATGTCCGGCTCCACGCCCTTGATCTGCGTCGATCCGCCGGTGATGCGGTAAAACCGCCCCTCGGTGACGACGAGCGCCGCGCCCTCGTGGCTTTCCAGGTGGATGACCGTCTGGGCCGTTCCCTTGCCCACCGTGCGGTCTCCCGCCACCACCGCGCGGCCGGTGTCCTGCAAGGTCGCCGGGACGAGTTCGCCCGCGCTTGCGCTGTCGCGGCTCACGAGCACGACGAGCGGCGTGTCGCATTCGATGCTGCCGCCGAGGACGTCCAACGCCACTTCGCCGGCGCGTCCCGTCATCCGCACGGCCGGACCGCTTCCCACGAACATGCCGATGATCTTCACCGCGTCGTCCAGCGAACCGCCGGAGTTTCCGCGAAGGTCGAAGAGCACGCCTTTCACGTCCGCCTTCTTGAGCTTGCGGAGTTCCGTGCGGACGTCTACGCTCGACGAGCGCAGCGTGCCGTTGCTGGAAGGTGCTGTCACGTAGAACGACGGGAGACGCAGATAGCCGAGGCGTCCGGACGGCGTCTCGACCGTCTGCGACGACGCGGCGAGGTCAGCGATTTCAATCCTCTCCCGCTTGATCGTGATCACTTCGCTCTTGCCGTCCGCATGCTCGATCTCCAGCGAGATTGGCTCTCCCGCCTTGCCGTTGAACAGTGCGACCAGGTCGATCGAACGGACGCCGGCGACCCGCGTGAAGGTGCCGTCGCCTTTGGGGGACACGGCGACCAGCCTGTCGCCCACGGACACGCGTCCGCTCTTGGCGAGCGGGCCGCCGGGGATGAGGCGCGTGAAGACCACGCTGCCGTCCTTCTCAGTCCACTGCGCGCCGACGCCGCACAGGGAAAGCTTGAGCTGGGCCTCCAGCAGCCCGCTCGTCTTCGGCGAGAGGTACAGCGTGTGAGCGTCGTAGACGGAGACCAGGGCCATGACGAAATCCTCGTCCACCGCATCCTCTCCGCGTTTCATTTCCGCCTCCAGCTTATCGACGTACGCACGCGAGAGGGATGCGGCTGGGCGGAAGATGGTTTCGCTTGCGAGCCGTGTGAGCCAGATCGCGTTACGTGCGTCGGCGTTGCTCGGCCACGGCTCCTTCGACCGGTCGAAGAGGTAGGTGGACGGGTTCCCGGCCGGACGTTGCGCGCGCGCGAGCGCGTTGGTTGCGAACGTCGTGCATTCCTTCAGGCGCTCGCGGTACTTCCTTCGGACGCGTCGCGCGAAGGAGAAATCGCCCGCCTTGAAGAAGTCGTCGAGCTTGTCCTGCGACTTCGCGAACTCGGCGATGTCGTCCGCAAGAAACACCATGTGCCGGCCGTCGCACATCTCCAGCAGGTTCGTGAACGCCCTACGGGAGATGACGTCGTCCGGCGCGTGCCGCGACGTGTGGGTGGCCTCCAGCACGCGGCAGACCTCCTCGGCCAGTTTCGCGTGCACGGCGTTCGTTTCCACGCCCGCGCCAAGGCACGCCGTGGTCACGGCGCAGAGCAGCGCGGCGGAGTGCTTCGCGTTCACTGCGGGGCTCCTCCCTGCACCTTGACCATCTCCATCATCGCCTTGGCCAGCTCGGCGGAGGGGATGCGCACGATCAGGCGGTAGTCCTTGCCTTCGCGCCATGCGAACCCCCACGCCGAAGCGAGTGTGGAAGCGGCGGGATCCTTTCCGTCCTTCGGCGGTGCCTTCACCCCGACGATCGGCGTCTTGAACGCGAACAGAGGCTCCTTCGCCTCCTTGCCTTCCGGCAGGACCGCCATGAGTTCCTGCCATGCGGCGACGTCCTTCGCCGCCGTAGGCGATCCGACGAATGACTTCACCTTGGCCTCGCCTTCCTTCATGATGTCAAGGATGTCCTTGGGCAGCGGCTTGGACGCGCCGGCGATGTCGCTCCCTGCGCGGGGCTTTGCGCGGAAACGCAGGTCGAGTCCGCGTTTCGACACGCCCAGCACGGCGACAAGCGACTCGAGGTCCTTGGCAAACGCGCAGACGGAGAGCGCACAGGCGTCCTGCTTGACCTGCAGGCCCTTCGCATTCTTGTCCTTCTTCGCCATTTCCTTCGCATCCTCGGCGATGCCGCGATAGAGATCCTCCATGCGGTCGAGAAGCTCGCGTCCATCGAGCGTCAGGCTGCAGAATCCCTTCTTGAGCGGCTTCGGGAAGGAGACGCCCGTTTGGGCGACTTGCTTTGCGAGTGCGGCGTCCTCGCACAGACAGGCCCATTTGCCGTCCTTGGTAAGGGCGGCGTCCTTGGGAAGCGACGCACCGGGCGCGGGCGCCTTCGCGACCGGCCATGCAATGACGCCTGCCACGGTGTTGGTCTTCATGAACAGCTTCATGCCCCAGTCGGCGGTTTCAGGCGGCGCGCCAAAGGCCTGCCCGGGTTCCGATCCGGCGATTCCCTGCTGCACGAGCATCGGGAGGAGCGTGAAGTTGGCCTGCCGGCCCAGTTCCGCGATCTGCGGTCCCATGGCCTTCATCGAGGCAAACTGCAGTTCGCCGATCGGCTTCCATTCCTGGGGCTCTTCGGCCTGTGAGATCATGAAGGCCGCCGCCATGGCAGCCCAAAGGGCTGTTTTTTTCGTCTTAAGGGAGTTCACTTTCATTTGTCCGCCTTTTGTGTCTGGGGTTTGCTCTTATTTTATCAGATGCCCCCTCGTTCACGCAAGGGGAGATTTGGAGGAACATACCCATCCTTTGTCGGCTTGACTTGCTCAAGGGCTAAAGGGTATAATTCCCACCGCTGCCAGAAAGAGCACAAGTCCGATGAGGTGAAAACGATGATGGAAAACATTGAAACGATGAGGTGAATCATGGCGATGCCGCAGAGAGACAACTACATCGAGCAGATACGACGGCTGGAGGGCTTGATCGCCTACGCCGAAGAGCAGCAGGACTGGGAAGAGCTGGAGCGGCTGAAGGAGCAGCTACGTAAGCTGATGGGGAAGATGTGAGGTTTTTAGCGACTAATCACAGCAGATCGACGACGCGGACGTTCTCCACATGCACCGCGCTCGGGTCGGCGTAGTAGCGCATCACCGTGCGGATGTCGTCGCCGCTGATCGACGACGCCATCTCCGCGCCGTACTTCTGGTAGATGTGGTCGATGCAGATCTTGCGCAGCTCGTAGCATCCCTTCGATCCCGTGAAGATGCAGAGTGTGCGCAGCTCCCGGTTGAGGCGTACATAGACGTCGCGGGCGCACGGCACCACCAGCTGCGAGTCGCGTCCCTCGTTCTTCGCCCAGCCGTTACGCTTGTCGCGGAAACGGCCGACGCCGCGATAGTCGCACAGACGCGACCAGATGTCGGGGTGGACCGGCCACGCCACCACGCGCCCGGACGAGAGCCGCGTCTTGTGCGGCGTGTAGCAGAGGACGGCGTTGCCGTCCTTGACGCGGAAGTCCGACCAGCGCAGGCGCTCCGCGTCCCCGTTGCGCATCGCGAACTCCAGCATGAGCGTCGCGAGCACCCACTCGCGCTGGTCGCTGCGCTTTTCGAGTCCGCGATACCACTCCTTGGCCTTCGCGAGGATGGTGGTGTCGGGGCGGATGTAGCGCGGGGACTGCCGCCGACACGACGGCATCTCGATCTGGGGGATCGTCCATTTCTTGTCCGCGTAGTAGCGCCGCGTCCACTTCGCGAAGAGCTTGCGCAGGGAGTAGAGGTAGCTCCACACGGAGATCGGCTTCAGCTCCGAGCAGCGGGCGAGGTCGAGGATGTGTTCGAGCCGCTTCCCGTTGAGCGCGGAAACCGGCTCGTCGAGCGAGAGTCCGCCGATCTCGCACAGGCGGCGCGTGCCGCCAACGGCGCTTTCCACGGTCTTCTCGCACGGACGCTCCATCCTCATGCGCTCGATAGCGGCGAACTTCGGGTAGGTCTCAAGGACCATCTTCAGGGTTGGTATTGTCTTCATCTGTTTCCTTTCATGTATTTGCCCCGTCCATTCCGGGGTTGAAACAGATATTTTACCCGCCTTCATCGAGGTGGCGGGCCTCCGCGCCCGCCTCCCGGTATACAAGCCGTCCCGGCGAGCCGCCATGGCGGCTCGCCCAGTCAGCCTAACTGGGAACGCCGCCTTCCAGGCGGCGAAATCCATCGGCCCAGACGTGAGATGAGCCAGGGTGATGCGCTGATTTTTCCTGATTTCCCCATGTCTGAATGCGTCCGAATGGGTATGCGTCCGAATGGGTATTGCAATCGGACATGGGATTCTGTATAATGATGTCGCCGTTGCTTTTCTGAGGGGTGTCGCTTTCCATAGGGGTAGGTCGCCCCAAGCACCTCTCGATTGTGATACGGTTCATCACATTCGATGGTCGGGTGGGATGTCAATGAACGAAAGGCGCAACACGATGAAAAACACAATAGGCGTGATGGGTCGCATAGCGACAGTGGTATGTCTTCTTGCCTTTTCCGCGGCGACCTGTGCATGGGCGGACTATCCTGCTCAGGACATAATCAGCCTGAACATCTCGAACGACTCCAACTACAAGATGTCGGGGAACGGCGAGACTGCGACGCTGGCGGGAACATTGCCAGACAACGCCTGGCAGAACACCTCAAACGCCGACCGCACGGGAACGAGGGTTTCCGGCGACGTGCGCAACGGTTATCGTAACGGCGTAGCTGCCTGGGACGGAACTTCACAATCAGTCACCAATCTCGCCGATGTGGTCTTCACATGGGCTGTCGAGGGAAGCGGCACGGCGAACTATGGTTCGACATCTCGCTCGCCGACTTTTCAAGGTGCATGGTTGGCGCGTGCTTCCGGTGAGCAAACGGATTCCGCACTTGAATTGCAGAACATCCCCTATGAAAAGTATGATGTTATCGTCTACTTTTCTGGTGATGCGTCGGATGCGGCAAGTCCTGCGTTCAGGGCTGTTTGCGTGAATGGCATACCGTATGTCGGTGATACCAGTGCGTCAGGCGGCACGACGCGGGGTTCGTCCGTTATGGACACATGGGGGACTCAGCAAACGACCACAGAGCTTGGCAAAAACGCGCTCAAGGTGTCAGGGCTTACATCCGATACTCTCGTCCTGACAATGCGCAAAGCGGGATATCTGAGTGGTTCAGTCAAAAAGCAGGGCATCTCGGCTGTGCAGATCGTGCGCGACATGTCTGCCGTTGGCGAGAATACGCGGCCTGTGTCTGCTGCAAGAGTAATAAGCGTAAACCTTCAATCTGCATACAGCTCGGTTGGTGAGAAGCCAGAGTATTACGGGCTTGAGCGTGTCCCGGCAAATGCTTGGACGGAAGATGGTCGCTCGTCTGCATCAAGTAGCGGTGCTGACATTACTGCGAATATCAAAGAATGGGACGGAGCTGCGCAGGAAGTAAACATACTTTCTGGTATCACAATTAATGAAAAGGCCGCAAACGGGTGGAACTGGAAAAGCGACTACGTGCCCATGTATCATCTTGTCAACGCATACCTGGACGATGGCGGTGAGAGGGCTAGAATAACTGTAACCGGCGTGCCATACAAGGAATACGATGTGATCGTATACACTGCGACGGACAGTAGCGAAAACAAGTTCGGACCAGTCACGGTGAACGGAACTCCATATCGCTGGAGTGCGTCCAGCGGGACGACACAGCAGGCTTCGTCTTCTGACACATCTTCATCAACTTATTGGGGCTTCTCCCGGAGTCGCGTTCCCGCCTATGGCGCGAATGCCCTGCGAATTACAGGACAGACATCTTCTACGCTTACGATCAAAGGCGGTAATAACAATGCAGGTGCGCGCGGCGGCATCGCCGGTTTCCAGATCGTGGATACATACGACCCAAGTGCGATTCCGTCTGTCACGATAGAAGACGGTGGAACGCTCGAGCTGAGCGCCGCGCAAGAGACTGCGTTGCGCGTAATCTGCGAAGGATCCCTCACCGTCGTTGGCGTGAACGGCTACACTGTGACGAACGCCGACCTCCTGAAACTTGACTTTGACGGCGTGACGGGCACGGTTACGCTTGGCGCGAACACGTGCTACGCCCTTGACGCCTCGCGCACGCTCCCGGCGGGTTATCTTTTCGGCGAAGGTTCGGCGGTTGCCGTCACCGAGACAGTGGAAGAGTACGCCAAGGACGAATTCTCCGTATCTGGGCTGACGGGAGTTTCGACGGTCGTGCTGACGCGCTATGACGGCACAATCGCGACCCTTGCCGTGACGGACGGAGCGGCTTCGCGCGGCTATGGCACGGACGTAAAGGTGACGGGGGCGGCGGCATACTATGAGTTCACTTTTGACAATACGCTTTCCACCTCCGCGAGTTCCCGTCATTCTGCGACGATGCAATATGACAATGCCCCGGAATATTACGAATTGGCCGAGGGCGGAACCGGTGTTGGGGCGCAGGCCAACCCCTACGTGAGCGTGGCTTCGGGGCTGCCTACCTGGAACGAATTCTCCATCGTCGTGGTCGGTTCGATGCCCAGCGAAGCCAAGAAAGTGTTCGTAAGTTTCGGCAGCACGACCAGTTCCAAAAAGTCGTTGTTCCTTGCGACGGACTCAGTGGCGAACAAGGTCATTGTCGGCTATGGCAACCAGAGCTCTTCTGAGGTCCTTACGACACTCACAGTCCCACATGCAGCCGAAGCGCGCCACTTTTACGCGTTCACCGTTTCGGAGAACAAGACGAAGATGACCATCTACCTTGACGGAATGAAGTGGAAGACGGTGACAAGGGCCTCTGGTTTCCAGATTGGCACGACGGACCACAGCGGCGTCCAGGGTGGCTCTGGTTATGGCGGTATTCCGGCCGGGGGCTATGGGCGTGCGGCCGATGGCGTCTTCGATTCGTTGCTGATTTACGACTATCCCATCTCCGATGCGCAGATGGAGGCGTTGAAGGACCTCTATCCCTATAGCCCCTCGGCGGGTTCGTATTCGCGCGCCGTGTCTGGCGAGACGACATTCGCCACGGAGGGGAACACATGGACAAAGGCCGGCGAGGCCGCCGCCAACTACGCGGTTCCCGCCGATGGAGCGGCCATGACGTTGACAGCCGGGCCGGATGCGACCATTGCCGTCAACGCCACGCTCTCTGCCGATTCGCTCAGCCTTGAGGGCGACGGTGCGCTCACCCTCAAGAAGGGCGCTGGACGGTTGACCTCCGACGGCCTGACCACCATCGCCACCGACGTCACAATTGAGGGTGGCGCGGTCGATATCGGCGGCGCGCCCACGGTGATAACGGAGGGCGGCTCTCTCTGCTTCGACTATAGTGCCTATGATCTTTTGGCCTACGCCGGCACGAGCCTCATTCCGCTGACGGGCGAAATCGAGGAACAGCCGGAAGGCGTTGTCACCTGCCGAGTCCCGACGGGTGTATTCACCCGTGAGCATACTTCGGAGTTCCTCTACACGAACGGATGTTACCAGCTATTGGTGACATGCCGCGCTGGCCGGGACGTATATCTCCCGGCGGGGACCACGCGTTTTGAAGACGGCACGCAGGTCAAGTACTTTGTGGAGGTCCCGGCGGATCCAGAAGGTCCCGGTGCTCCTGAAATAGTGACAAATGAGTGTTATGCCATATCTGCCGACACCGTCCACTTCTTGGATGCCGACACTGTGACGGTGGCGCGCACCAGTCCCGTGGCCGGATATGATTTTGGAGATTACGCGGGCACGCTTGTGTTTGCCGGCGAAGACGAGCTGATCCTCAATGCGGCGATAACTGGCGCCGGCAAGGTGAAAGTGGCTTCTGGCGTTGTCCAGTCGCGCGGCAGCATCGCCACTGCCATTGACGTTGACGATGGGGCCGTCCTGAAGCTTGGCTCGGTGGGCGGTTTTGGCGCGACGGGCGGCGGCACGACCCCAAGCGGCAAGGCGATAACGGTGGCAGGCACCGTTGAGCTGAATGGCGTAGTGGACAGCTGCAACGCCTTTACGCTCGAAGGAGGCACTCTGCGCAACACAGGCGCGGCAATCCCAACCGGCAACCGCCAGACCACCGCGATTGCGCTTGCGGCACATTCTACCGTACACGCAGGCGCCGACTTCGGTCTTGTGGGCAGCGGCTACGCGGCCACTTCGCTTGAGCTCGGCGGTCATACGCTTGCCAAAACGGGCGACGCAAACTTCTGGCTGTACAACACGCGTTCCACAGGAGACGGCACCATCGACATCCAGGCGGGGGCAATCTATGCATACAGCACCGTGAGCATGCCGAACGTCGATTTCAACATAGCAGAGGGCTCAACGCTCAAGATCAGGACTGACAATTTCACTGTCGGCACTCTTTCCGGCAATGGCACGCTGGACTTCGGACAAAACCGCCCGACCAACACTCTCAGCTTTGCGGCGGGCAGTTCACTTGACGTGAAGATTGTGCTGGCGAGCACGACAGAGTCGAGCGTCAGAATCAACTACACAGGGCCGCAACCGAGGAGCGTCACGGTATTCGAACCCAGCGGGAACTGGGATGTCGTATCGACCGCCGCAACGGTCTCCTACGAAGCCGGCTGCATCGTTGTGACCGTGGACGTTGTCGACGCGAGACGCGACAATCCGGCAATCGACGGCGATGGCGCCACGTTTACCAACATATTCATGGGCAATGAAGACGCCAATTGGGACAATGCGTCGAATTGGAAAGTCGTTGCCAATAACCGTTGGGCCGACTATGCGGGCAGTTTGGCTCCCAGCCTCCCGGGTTCTAACTTTGACTCGGTTCTTTTCGACGGCGATCTGATGGCTAATATTGCGCCTGGCGCAGATGGATACAAAGACGTGAACGTCTCCACGCGGCTTGAGGGATGGACCCTCAAAGTGGGACTCTTCAATCACGTCAGGGTGAGTTCGATCAACGTCAAGAAGCAGCAAGGCACTTGTTGGTACATGGTGGACGCCACCTCGAAACTCGTCATGAACAACAACAGCAAGGCTGGCAACAACGGCAACAAGGTGACGTTCTATGTAGCTGCAAAGGACGGCGTTGAGTTTACGGACGATTTCGACTTTAGCGGTACAGACGGCGTGGAATACTACTTCAAGGGTGAAGGCTCGGTGAGTTACGCCGCCGGCAATACCCATGGTTCGCACACCATCAAGGCTGTTTCCGCGCTTCCTCTTGGCAAGGTGTCGCTGGTGAAGCGCATCTTCCGTCACAGGCTCGTGTCCTTCAGGGGCAGTTCCACAAAGACGTACACTACTGCTGACGTGATCGTCACGGGCTTGAGGGTGAACAGGGCCAGAGAGAATGAAATTGTCAACATGGTGCGCAAAACCCCTGCTGAAGGCGATACGACCGCCTCCTTGAACGTCGCGACCGATCCTGCCGGAACATACGTGATCTCACAGGACGCTACTGGCGTGTACATTGACTACGTCGGTTACAATGTGCCGCTCTCAATTCTCATAAGATGACACGTTTGAAGTGACCTCCCCTCGCACGGCCCGTCCGCCGTACAAGGGGAGGAGGGGAATTATTGCTTGAAAAAGTCAGAATCTTCAAGTTTTGAAATGTTCTGAAATGTTTTTGCTGTGTGGCGTTGAGCGTCAAAATTATGATATACTACTTTTAAACTTTGCGCCCCATTGTCGAGTGGCTTTGGTGTCCGCGAGGACTTTTTACTAAATAAGGAACAACAACATGAAAAAACTGTTGGCTCTCCTCACCGCCACCGTTGGCGCGACCGTTGCGTTTGCGGACGGCGAATCTCTTGCAGAGACGGGCGGATACGTGCCCGTCAACGCACCTGGCCTCGCGTTTAAGAACATCACGCTCGCCGATTTGGGCATGACCTGGTTCCCGTCGGTTACAAAAGGCGGCGGTTGGGCTGGCGGCGAGGCCAAAGTGCCGCTTGTCCTGCGAACGGAGGAGACGAACGACGGCGTGCTCTCCGCCGTAAAGTATCAGGCGCAGTGGAATGACGGTGGATACCTGAAGTGTGCGACCATCCGATTCACGAATGGGGAAGGCGGCGTGTATGCGCAGACCGTCGACGCCAAGTACACAGGAAGTGGTGTCGCCGCAGCCTACCTTACGGACTTTGCCGGAGGAACACAGGGTTACTGCGCCGCGAGCGCGTCAGCCGACGGATACGGCTTCTGCAACTTGAAATTGCACCAGAAGGGCGACCTTGAATCCATCAGCATCAACTTCAACGACAGCGAGGGGTCGAAGCTATGGACCTCCGATTCCGTCGGGCTTGCGGGTTATGCCGTCGGCGGAATGCTCTGGAGCCAGATGCTCGGCACGGACGGCAACACGCTGCCGAGCGTGACTGCAGTCGGCAACGACAACGGGGCGTTCTATGCGGCGGCGTCTTCGCAGGTGCGCATATCCGGAACGCGCGGAAGCTGGTCGTACGGCGGCTACACGGCGTCGAGCGATGTGCGCCACGGGTACATCGACGACGACATTAACAATTCCACGCCGACTGTCACGATCTCCAACATCCCGTTCGACAGGTACAAGGTAATCGTCTATTGCTCCACTGACACTTCGGACGCCCAGTTCGGATACGTGACGATCAATGGCGTGAACTACACCTCGACGAATACGACGAAAGCGGAATCTGGCGATTTCACGACCGAAGAAGGCACTGCGTCGTGGGGCAAGACGCGAGTCACTGGTGCGCCCATCCCCGGCGTGAACTGCCTCGTGTCGCCCGCGACGTCCGCACGGACGCTGACCGTCGTGGGGCACCGCGTCAGTGGCGCGGAGCGTGGCTGCATCGCGGCCATTCAGATCGTGAAGACGACCGAAGCCGTCGCCAACGAGTATCAGCTGGAGGTGACGGGCGACGTGATGTGGTCCGACCTCACCGATTTCACGGGCGGGGCCGACAAGCGCATCTACGTGAACAATGACTACGGCGCGGCCACGATCACTTTCGACACCGCTGTTCAGGCGGCGGAACTCGTCTTGACGGGTAGCGGCAGCACGGCGTTGAAGTTCACCAACGCCGCGAACAACCAGATCGCGGGATTCGAGTTCACGGGGCTGACGGGCGAAGTCGCGATCGACGACGTGATCCGCGAGGCCGCCACGTTTACGTCTCCCTCGGCTGGAACGTTGCGCTACAAGGGAACGGCGACGCTGACAACCGCCCCCTACGGTTCCGGCGCGGTAATGTTCCCGGTTGTCATAGACCAGCCGATGAACATGAGCGAGTTCCAATTGGCGGGCGTCAAGACGCTTTACGGTTTCGGTCCCAGCTGCAACGCCACGTTTTCGTCGCGCTTCGTCCTCGGTAACATCGGCGGCTCGAACCAGACCGTCACGCAGTACGGCGGCAGCATAGTCGTTAGCGGGACTTCCGGCCCTGACACGCTCAATCAGGCATCCGTGCTTCTCGGACACTGGCCGAGCCTGATCGTCAATTTCAACAACTACGGCGGAACCTTCACGGCATCGGGAGCCGCTGCTCGTCTCGGCCATGACGGCATGTGCTATTGGACTATTGGAGACGGAGAGAGCGATGATTCTACTGCGAGGGTGACGTTGAAGGGCATTGTCAACGAAAGTGCCAACAACAATGGCGGCACGGGGTCGAAAGTCGTCCTGCGCCAGGGCGGCACGCTCAACATCGGTTCGGATGGCATCAGCCTGCCAAACAGCTCAATTCATTTCGCAGGCGGAAAGCTGTCCCTTGCCGGCGTCTCGATCTCCGCCCGGACAATTGAGGCCGTGGATGGAACCGATACGGAAATCGAGGCAAACACGGTGTCGGATCCGCCGGAGGCCCAGATTAATCCTGTTTCGATCGTGTCGCCGATTTCCGGTTCCGGAAACATTACGAAGACCTGCAGCGGGACGCTGCGCATTTCGGCCACGGCCACGGCGACGGGGGAACTGGTGGTGCGTGAGGGAACGCTGGAATTGAGCGATGACGCGACGTGGGGCGGCAATATCTCCGTCAGCGGAGGTGCCACCTTGCACATCAACCGTACGTCTGTGGATCCAACTTCATCTCTCTATCTCAAGGTGTGCGAAGGCACGCTGTCGCTTGACGAGACATCGGAAACGCCGCCTGTCATCATGGTGAACGAGAGTCCTATTGACACGGACAGGTGGCAGCTGCTGGAAGGGACGGGAACATTCGTTAACAAGTACTTGAACGGCTACACGACAACGGCAACGGCGGATTTCGCGTTCAGCACCGCCGAATGGTACAATGCCCTAGGCAACTTGGCCGAAACGATTTTCTGGGAGCAGGAGCAGATCACTCAGATCACGGTGGATGCGGAGAATACTGAACCAGCCGTCGCGACGGTGGATGTCTGCGCCGCCAATGGGGATGCGCTTCCGCTGAACAAGTTCAAGGTCAAAGGACCGGGCGACCTTACGTTCGTCGCCGGAAAACAGGGGAGCGGCCCCCGCGCCAAGATGGGTGCAGTCGATGCCGATGAATACGACTTCTCTGAATCGACGGGCCGGATCGACTACACACTGCCGACGGGCGATGCGTCCGTCATTTCCGGCACGAACACGGTCGTCTCCGGCGGCGGGTCGGGTACGCCGACAGTGGCGGCGGGACAGACCCTCACGCTCGGCCCCTGGGGTACAACTGAGGATGATACGACATATACGTGCGGCCTCTTCAGCCCTGCGGTTGGTTCGACGCTGATCTTTGTTCCCGGCGAAGGAAAGATACAGAAATCAGGTGGGTTCGGTAGCACCAACGCCGGGACAACGATCGGCGTCACTAACGGCACGCTTGTTGTTGACATGGCTGGCGGCGGCGAGTCCGTGTTCTTCGGGGCCAACTCCGTCCGGATCGACGCCGGCGGCACCGTGAGCCTTGAGGCCCAGGACGCCCTCGGCTACAATAACGCCCGCAGCGTTACGATCAACAAGGGCGGCGTTCTTTCCGCCAAGGTGCGCGACACGCTCAAGCGTACCGTGACCCTGAACGGCGGCACGATCGAGGTGCAAGGTGAGAATAGTGGCCGTGCGCTTGATTTCTTCAACAACAACATCATCAACGTTACGGACAATTCGATGATTCAAGCTGTCGGCACAGAGGGCGTGTCGAATCCGACCATCTGGTTCCGCAATGGCACGTCGGTCATCAACATCGACGACGGCGTGACGCTATCAAACAACATCACGTACGCATCGACTTCGAGCGGCGAGTCGAAGGGCGGTGTGACCGTTCGCGGCACGATGAACCATGGTAACGGCAACGGCATGATGGCGATGAACGGGTTCAATGGCAATCCGCTTACCTTCGTGGGACTCGCGACGATTGGCGAAAGCGGCAAGCCGGCCATGTACGCGCTCAACTGCGAGCACCAGAACGGTACGTACGTCGTCAACGCCGGCAGCCGTCTGATGGGGTCTGGCTCGATCACGGGCACGGGCGGAGTGACGCTCTCGGCGGCGAATTCCAAGATTTGCGGGTCGCTTACCGTGAACAACGTGACGGCGGCGGCGGGCGGCACGTTCGGCGATTCGTGGAATGCCGTTTCCGCGACGGTGTCTGACACGTTCTTCGCGGCGGACACGCAGACGATCCAGAACGGCTCGCTCACGATCGGCGCGAACTGCACCGTGACGAACGCCTCGGGCGTCGCCAACACATCGGACGCGACGTTCAGCGTTGCGGCGGATGGTAACCTCGTCCTCGGCAAGTCGGTGTCCGTCGGCGCGCTGTCCGTCGCCGATGGCGGCACGGTGACCATTGCGGCCGCGCGTACCGGCTCGGCGAAGCTGACGGTCGCCGGCACGGCCACGTACAACGGCGCGGTGAACATCGTCGTGGACTTCGGTGCCGCGAGCGTTCCTGGTGGATTCAAGGTGCCGCTTCTGGAGGCGTCGAATCTCCCCGCGCTTGCGAACGTGACCGTCACTGATAACGCCGGCGCGCACAAGTGGCGCACGGAAGTCGTCGGGAACGTCCTCTGGGCGATGTCCGACGGCTCGTTCACCATCCTCATCCGGTAATCGGATCCACTACTTGCTGTTGTACGCGAGTTGTCTTCCCTCGTGCGGCCCGTCCGCCGTACAAGGGGAGACTAGAAAACAAATTTAAAAATTGAAAAATTTTCCACTCGACGGCGTTTGGCGCAGAATTTATGATATACTATAATTTACCTTTGCGCCCCATTGTCCGGTGGCGATGGCGTTCGCGAGGCGGTACAAACCTAAAAGAGAGAAAAAATAATGACGACAAAACTGCTAAAAGGGGCTTTGACGCGCTTTGCCGTGATGGCAATTGCCGCCGTGTTCTTCACCCCTCTTGCCTCCGCAGCGGTGGCCAGTGGTGAAATAGAAAATCCCGTCACCGGCGAAACGGAGACATACGCCTACAGATACGTTGGTAGCGGGACGTGGACTGCTTCGGATTGGGTGAATGCCAATGGTGAACAGCCTGCCGCCGCACCCGGCACAGACAATTCGAATCTCTGGGATGCGATGTTGGTCAACTGCACGGAGACGATTTCAGTTACAAAACTGAATGGCTGGATGTTGCAGTTGGGCGTTTTCGGCGGAGCGAACGTTACTGTTGGGGAACTCGGTTTCTGGACTGGGAGCGACTCCTGTTTCGCGGCGGTCGATGATGCCTCGTCCCTTACCATCTCGGCAACGACGGGGAACAACTGGAACAACACCGTCAAATTCTATGTTGCCAACAGCGGCGGCATTACGTTTGCCAGTGCGTTTGCTCCAGGCAATCCGAATGGCACCGGCAACATTCACTACTATCTGAAGGAATCGGGTTCTGTTGAGTATTCGTCCACGCTGGGCGGTGCCGTCGGTCATGTGATCAAGCAAGCGGATGTCACGCTTTCTGGCAATGCAAAATCCGTCCAGTCGAAGACGCTTGTCTCGTTCGGTTCGACGACCGCAACCTTCACCGCCGACGCCGCAATCAAGGTCTATGGCACTGACGGCACAACGCTCGCTACGACAGTGAACCTTGCGACAGTCAACACCACAGGCACCACAACTCTCACGACAGACAACGCAGTCGGCACGTGCGAACTCGTCCAGACCGCTACAGGCATTGTCCTCTACTGGGTCGACGGTGACCCTGCCGCGATTGTCCCCAAGACATACACTCCCTCCATCAGCATCAACTTCATCAGCAGCGCAAATTATGGTCTTACGACCGCCGCCGACGTCGGGCTTTCCGGGTATGCGGTTCCGGGAACGTCGTGGAACAATTTCGCGGTGGCGAATACGACGTTCAGCTCCGTCAACGCCGTCGATTCAACGGGCACGGCATCCGAAGCAACAGGCGTGAGCGTGACGATTTCCGGTACGCGCGGCGCCTATAGTTGTTCCACCCTTGCGGCGGCGACCAATCCGCTCCATGGCTATATCGACGAGAATGGTGAAAATCCGGCCCCGACCGTCACGATCAGCGGCATCCCCTACTCCAGGTATCGCGTCATCGTCTATCATGCGACGGATTCTGCCAATGTCCCGTTCGGTTACGACACCATCAACGGGACGGACTACACGTATGTGGACGGCGCGCTGACTGAAGGCGCGACGGCGTGGGGCGCTTCAGGCGGGGCCGACAGCGCCAACGCGATTGCGGAAGGCGTCAACGTGCTCGTCACCGGCGAATTCATTGGATCTTCGCTCACGGTTGTCGCACACCGTGCGGGCGGCAGTTCCAATGCGAGAGGCTGCATTGCCGCCATCCAGATCATCGACGTCACGCCGGCAGTTGGCGAGAACGACCTTGAGATTCCTGTTTCGGGCGACACGACCTACACGGTTGACACGGCAAGGAACCTGACTGGCACGGTCTATCTGACTGGCAACGGCACGCTCACGCTCGATGGTTCCGCCAAGATTTCCGCGGCCTTTGTCAATGTCGGCCCAGGCGTCACGTTGAACGTCGACGCCGACCGTCTCGATGCCCCGACCTTCACCGGTTCCGGCACGGTGGTTTTCGATGGCGTCAAGCCCACGGCCGGCAAGGGCTGGACTGACAGTTCCGCATGGGTGGGCACGGTCTGGGTCAAGAACATTCCTGTTAACAGTAGATCAGCGTGGACTCTTGCAGACTACGGCAATGCCAAGTCAACGCTTCGCTTCACAGACGTGAACCTCTATTTCGCAAGCGGGACGACAGCATTTCCGGGCACGGTTGATCTTGACGGCACGGGCATGAATGTTTGCGACGGCTACGGCGGTTCGATTACGACAATCGCCCGTCTGACGGGAAGCGGGACGCTTTCAACGGGCGGCGGTTCGTCCAACGGCAACGGCCTGACCATCAACGACGCTTCCGCCTTTACGGGGGCGATTACGCTTACCAAGTTCAAGGTGATCATCGGCACGTCCACCGGCACATCCGCAAGCGGCGTTCTGCAGGTTGACGCCGGTGCGGTTGCGACGGTCGCTTCCGGCACGACGTGGACAGCCCCCGGCGGATTTGTCGTAAACGGCACACTCAATGACAACGGTACGCTGACGAGTTCCGCTTCAACTGCCGTGACAGGCTCCGGCACGGTGGTGTTCACCGGCCGCGCGCCGACTCCTACGGGTGAGGCTTGGTGGATCAACGGTGGTTGGCAGGGTACTGTTGCGATTAACAACGTTGGCGACTTGGTTGGCCGTGCAACTGGTTTCACGGGTACCTACCTTGATTTCAACAGCTACGGCAATGCTGGTTCTGTTATCAAGCTTGGTACTATCACTGGTTGGCTCGGCAACGAAACATGCAATGTGCCGGTAAACCTCGCAGGGACGTTGACAATCAACAACGGTATTAGTGGTGAAGCATTTACTTTTAAGAAATTGATTAGCAATGGTGGTTATATCACAGCTCCAAATCAGTCCGCAACGTCGAGGATTGTCATAGAGGATGGTTCTGAATACGCTGGGTACATTGGACTCAACGCTAAGATGGTTGTCTTTGGAACTGCGAATCCAGATTTTGTCAAAGGGCAAATCTATGTCAGCAGCAATGCAACCATCACGGTTCCTTCTGTTAACACGGCATTTTGGGCTGTTGGCAACATTGTTGTGGATGGCGAGTTGAAGGCCGACGGTCTTGCCCGATTCGGCGGTGGTACGAGTATAACCACGACCGACAATGGCGTGTTCACATTGACCAGCACGGGCAATGGCACAGAAAATGAGACGGAAATTGATTATGCGCGCATTAAAGGTACTGGCACACTTAAGTATGACGGTACTGGCTGGCGCGCACTTTCAACCAATAATTTCCCGACTACTGTGACGTTAGTCAATGAACAGGCTGGGGATATCCTGCTTTCGCGTGCGCTTACCTATTCCGTTGGAAGTCTTGCTGGGACTAAGAATCTTCAAGGCAACTATGGTAGCGGTGCGCGTTACTTGCGAGTTATTCAATCTCAAGATACTGAATGGAGCGGAATAGTTGTCTCGGATGGGCAGGATCGTATCAAGGGGCTTACAGTTACTCCTGGTGCTACTGCAGGAACGTTGACCCTTTCTGGCAATCAGGTCAAAGCTCAAACTCTTACCGTTGAAGCCGACGCGAAGGTGAACCTCACGGGCACCTGGAAGGGTGCGACGACGGTCGCGGGCACATTCGGCGGCACGGGGACGCTCACGGGCAACCTGACGCTCACGGACGGCGCGACGATCAAGGTGAATGACATCTCCGATCCCCTTGAAGTGAGCGGAAGCCTGACGGCTACTGGCGCAATCACGATCGAGTTGCCGGAAGGTGCGGAAAAGGGCATGGTTATCACGACTGGCAGCAGGCCTGATATTTCAGGTGCCACGTTTACCACCAAGATCGGTGGCGTGGAGAAGAAGCTGAAGGTCACGGCGACAGCTAACGGCCTCAAGGTCGGCGCCCAGTCGCTTCTGATTCGAATCAGGTAATTCCTCGCAACTGTTGTTGTACAGTAAATAAGACACCCCCGTGCGTTTTGCGTGCGGGGGTGTTTGTTTGTGGCTGAAAGCACGAAGGTTTGCGGTTCTTCCATGCACGGACGCAGATTTTTGGTATAATTAGCGCCATGGAGAAGACTAGGCCCATACTTTACGGCGTGGCGGACTACGCGCAGATCAGGAAGAAGAACGCCTGGTTCGTGGACCGCACCGCGAAAATACGCGACCTCGAGCAGACCGCGTATGCGGTGTTTCTGCGTCCGCGCCGGTTCGGGAAATCGCTGCTCGTCTCGTTGCTCCGCGCCTACTACGACGTGCAGTTCGCCGACCGCTTCGAGGAGTTCTTCTCCGGGACTGACATTGGAGCGGACCCGACTGACGAGCGAGGCAAGTACCTCGTGCTGTACTTCAACTTTTCGGCCGTCAGCAAGAACCCCGGAGAGGCGGAGGCCAGCTTCAACGACTACGCTTCGCTCTGCATCGACACCTTTGCCGAGACGTACCGCGACAGGCTGCCGGACGGCGTGTCCGAGAAGATACTCGCCGCGTCCGGCTGCGTCGCGAAGCTCTCGCGCATCACCCAGGGGCTGATGAACAAGGTCGTGAAGCTCTACGTGCTCATCGACGAGTACGACAATTTCACGAACACGATTCTGGCGGAGAGCGGCCAGGCCGCATACAAGGCACTTTGCCACGGGAATGGGTTCTTCAAGCAGTTCTTCACGAACTTGAAGGACGCCACCTCCGGGACTGAGGCGCCGGTGACGCGCCTGTTCATCACGGGCGTCTCGCCCGTGACGATGGACGACGTGACGAGCGGCTTCAACATCGGCACGAACATCTCGCTTGATCCGCAGTTTGTGGATTTGACCGGTTTCCGGCATGATGATATCCGCGTAATGGCGGACTACTACGCGCCGCGCTGTGGTTTCGACGCGGACAAGGCGTACGATGCTGCGATCACATGGTACGACAACTACCGGTTCGGTTCCGCAGCCGCTCCTGCCGTCGCCAACACGACGCTCGTGCTCTACTTCTTTGACAAGCTCGTGCGTGCCAGGGTGTGGCCTGATGACATGGTGGACGAAAACCTCCGCACGGACTACGCGAAGATCCGCCACCTCGTGACCATGGACCGCCGGCTCAACGGCAACTTCCACGTGCTCGAAAACTTGTTGGCCGGCGGCTCGCTGGAGGAGCCGATGGAGAAGTCGTTTCAGGCACATGAGCTGACGAAGAAGGAGAACTTCACCTCGCTCCTCTACTGGCTCGGCATCACGACAATTACGGGCGAAAAGTTCGGGAAGACGGTTTTCGGCGTGCCGAACGAGACATTGAAGGAACTTGCCGCGAAGATGATTCCAGCGGCGTACTCCGACATCCACAAGATTGATGAGCGCGTGTACGACATCAACGACGGATTGTGCGACTTCGCCGAGAAGGGAGAATGGAAGGGCTTCGTCGGCATCCTCTCAGGGATCGTGAAGGAAAACTTCGCGGTGCGCGACGGGGTGGAGGGCGAGAAGGTAGTGCAGTCGACGCTTGTTGCGCTTCTTACCGCCGCGAAGGGACCGTATCTCGTCGGACACGAGCGCGAGGCGGGCGGAGGATTCTACGACATCGCGCTCAAGCCCCGCCTCGACCGATGGCCGGACATTGCCCATGCGGCGCTCATCGAGATGAAGTACGTGAAGGCGGGAGACCCTTCACCGACGAAGGAGCAGCTTGAAAAGATCAAGAAGCAGGCCATCGACCAGCTCGACAAGTATTCCGCAGATACTGCGCTTGTGGCGGAATGGCATATCGGCGGTCGCGGGGCGACCGCCCTATCGTGCGTTGCGCTCCACCGGCTCGTGCTTGTGTTCCACGGCGGCGACTGCATGTTGAGCGAGGAAGTGTAACCACAAGGGCGGGGCGAAGAAACGCGACAAGCGCACGGCCATTGCCAAGTGATTTTACGAAACTAAGAACGACAAAAGGACAGACAAAATGACAAGTAGAAGAATCTTTCTGAAGGGCGTCGGCATCTTTGCCGCAGCGCTCGTCTCGTTGGCGGGATGCGTGGGGCCGGGATCGGGGCAAGCCCCCGGATCGACCGGAGAAAGGCCGTTGCGCGTGGCGGTGTTCGTGGACAAGGGAGCACGCAACTGTGGTGTCTTTCGCTGGCTTGAAATCACTACGCGCATGAAGGATGCTGTGGCGACGCCGGTTGACGGCGCGGCGGTGCGCGCGGGCGCGCTTGACGCGGCGGACGTCCTCGTGATGCCCGGCGGCTCGTCCGTCACCGAGGCGAAGACCCTTGGCGCGGAAGGGCGCGAGAAGGTGAAGGATTTCATTCGGCAGGGCGGCGGATACGTCGGCACGTGTGCCGGGTGCTGTCTCCTGATGGAGCCGGCGAATCACCATCCGGACATGCTGCATCTGATCCCGTTCAAGTTCGGTCCGTCCGGCGGCAAGGCGGACATGTCGATCGCCTTCAACGAGCGGGCGACTGCTCTTGCGGGCATCAAGAAAGGCAAGGTGAGCGTGCGGTATTCGGAAGGTCCCGTGCTACTCCCGTCAACGCCGGTCGAGGGTGCCAACATCGAGGTCGTGGCGACATACGACAGCGATCTCAACTCCATGGGCGAGAAGGAGCGTCCGTCGCGGGCGGGGTGCGCGGCGGCGGTCGCCGGGACGTACGGCAAAGGACGCCTCTTCGTGTTTGCCGTCCATCCGGAGTACGATGAGGACGACCACTTCCTCCTGAAGGGCGCGTTCCGCTACGTGACGGGGCGGAAGGTGTTCGAATGGGACTACCCGCAGCGGCGGCGTGGACAGCTCGTCGTCGGTTTCATGTGCGATGACTCGTTCGGGGTGGAGACGGCGCGGCTTATCCAGCGGCTCGTCACGAACGGCGAGTTCGACGTCGTGCCGCTCAACAAGAAGGAAGTCGAGTCCGGCGGGCTCCGGAATGTCGATGCGGTGCTTGCACCCGATGGTGTCGGGGCGGCTGTGCTCAAGGCGAGTCTCGGCGGCGACAACGCGGGGCGCACGAAGGAGTTCCTTGCGCGCGGCGGACGTGTCTTCGCCTGGGGCTGCGCGGCGGAGGTCGCCGGCAAGCTCAAACTCGGCGTGACGGGCGTGGCGGACGCGGAAGCAGCGCTCGCGGCGCTGCGCGTGTTCGCGGCGGAGCCGGTTCCCGCGCCCGCCCAGATCCCCGCGAAAGTGGCGAAGCCCCTTCGCGCTGGCATCTACCAGGACCCGAAAAACTCCAATGTCATTATCGCAAGGATGCTCGCGTTCGCGCCGGAATACGAACTGAAGTTCCTTTCGCCGAAAGACTACGTCAACGGCGGGCTCGACACCATCGACCTCATCGTCCAGCCCGGCGGCGGATGCACCTCGCAGTACAAGGCGCTCGGCGAGAAGGGCGCGGAGGCGCTCAAGCGCTTCGTGTTGAACGGCGGAAAGTACTACGGTGTCTGCGCCGGCGCGTTCATGGCGCTACAGCAGTCGCTCCCGAACAGACCGCGCCTCGGACTTGCGCCGTTCAAGGGCGACGACCCCGCGCACTACCGCGGCTCGGCTCCGATCAAGGTGAAGTTCACGGAAGAGGGGCAGAAGGCCCTTGCGGGCGTCGGGAAGTCGCGCACCGTGGTGTACGCGGGCGGCCCCGCACTCGTTCCGGGCAAGCCGGTGGCGGATTCCGACATCAAGATCCTCGGCAGCTACGCAGGGCGGAAGATCAGCACGACGAACGGCAAGCCGGTGGAGGACATGCTCGGCAAGGGCGCGTTTGCCGGCGGACGGGCAGGAAAGGGCAAGGTGTTCATTTCGTGTCCGCATCCCGAATTCGAGGAGAAGAACCACGACATCGTGCGGAGCGGAATCAAGTACCTCACGGGCGTCGCGCCGTCGCCGGTCTACCTGAACAGGACGCGCGGCGCGCTTGCGCTCCGGTACCGTTCGTCGGACAAGGCGTCGGCGGAGTTCCTGTTCGGGACGCTCCTGCGCGACAGCCGCTTCTACGTGTGGCCCGGGAAAAACGCAGGGATGCTTGCGCACCTTGACGCGGTCGTCCTCACGGACAAGACCGACGCAGACGAGGCGAAGGAAATGAACGCCTTCATCGCGCGCGGCGGCAGGGTCGTCGCCGTGTGCGACACGCCGGAGAAGCGCAAGGCCGCCGAACTGCTGAAGGGCGCAGTCGTTGTCGAGACCTACGGCGACGTGATAGCAGCGCTCCTCAAGTGAATGCAAGTTTTTGAAATGAATTTTGTGGCAGCAAGGGAATGAAGAAGATTAATCTGATCGGAATTGCGGTTGTTGCGGTCATGGCCATTCCGTCGTTCGCGGCGGAGCGGTTTGCCTCGTATGGGGGAATCTACCCGCACCTCGCGATGTTCAACGACGAGGGCGAATGCGGCACGGGCGCGGTCGTGCCGTGGGCGGGCGACCTGTGGGTGGTGACGTACGCCCCGCACGCGCCGACGGGGTCTTCGGACAAACTCTACCGCATCCGTCCGGACCTGACGCGCGAGATGTTCTCTGGTTCCGTGGGAGGCACGCCCGCGAACCGCATGATCCACCGCGAGACGAACCAGCTGCTGATCGGTCCCTACGTGATTGACGCGAAGGGGAACGTGCGCGTGGTGTCGCCCGCGCAGATGCCCGGACGCCTCACCGGCGCGGCACGGCACCTGACGGATCCCGCGAACAAGGTCTATGTGGCGACGATGGAGACGGGGCTCTACGAGCTGGACATGCGCACGCTCGCCGTCAACACGCTCATCCGCGAGAGCGGCATGAATGACAAGAGGATCGCAGCCTACTTGAAGAAGGCTGGTTTGCCGTGGCCGGACGGCTGGGCGTCCGCGCCGCGCACGCGCGTTCCCGGCTACCACTCGAAAGGGCTCGCAAGCGGGTTCGGGCGCGTGTTCGTCTCCAACAACGGCGAAAACAGTCCCGCCGCACGCCTCAATCCATTCGTGCCGTCGGGCGTCCTCGCCTGGTGGAACGAGCTGGGAAAGGACTGGACGACGATCCGGCGCTGCCAGTTCACGGAGGTGACGACACCGGACGGCATCTACGGCAATGAGCATCCCGGGACGAATCCTGTCTGGGCGATGGGCTGGGACGCGAAGAGCGTGATTCTCGGCGTTACGACAAACGGCGCGGAATGGGCGTACTACCGCCTCCCGAAGGCGTCGCACTGCTACGACGGCGCGCACGGATGGAACACCGAATGGCCGCGCATCCGAGATGTTGGGTTTGGCGACGGCACGCTGCTCGCCACGATGCACGGCACGTTCTGGCGTTTCCCCAAGAACTTCTCGCCGGCGAACCCGAACGGCATACGTCCGATTTCCACCTACCTGAAGGTAATCGGGGATTTCTGTCGGTGGGGCGATCGAATCGTGTTCGGGTGCGACGACCAGGCAAAGAGCGAATTCCTTGGCAAGCGCGGACTCAAGAAAGGCTCGCCGCGCGTGGAACGGTCGCAGTCCAACCTGTGGTTCGTCAAGCCGGAAGAGCTGAAGAACTTCGGTCCGCCGTCTGGTGAAGGGTACGTGTGGCTGAACGAGGACGTCAAGGCCGGGGAGGTCTCGGAACCCTATCTTCACGCGGGGTATGAATCCATACGCTTCTCATTCACGCGTACGGACGGCACGCCTATACGCCACGAGTTGCTGCACGACGGCGACTGGGTGCGCGTGAAGTGTCTGGAGGATGCGTCCTGCGCCACGGCGCGGTTCCGCTACGGTCCTGCGCCGTGCAAGATACCGGAACTCGACGCAGAGAAGCCGTACATTTCCGTCAAGGACGACCACGGCAAGGTTTGGCGTTTCCCCAACGTGAACGGCGACGCGAACGTGGTTTGCCGCGAACTCGCGACCGAGCGCGACCTGCTGTTCGTCGGCGGCGTGTGGTACGAGCTACCGGCGGAGAACGCCGGCGGATTCGCGGTGCTGCGTCCGATTGCGCTCGCGGACGCGCCCGTGAAGTCACTGCGCGGCGCGCGGGGGGCTCGTATACCTCAACGAGAAGCCGATGCCGATCGACGGGCTGTGGTCAAACGGAACGGCCCCCGCCGCCTATTGGCTGTGGGAGAAACACGGGCAACGCTAGTTCGGGAAAGCTGCTAAAGCAGGTTTTTATCCTGCCTTTTGTTTTCCATATTGATTTTCCCGCTTTGGAAATGGTATTATTTCCGCGCCATGAAAAAAATAGCAGTCATTGGATCGACAAACACCGACATGGTGATAACCGGGAAGCGCATCCCCGTTCCGGGCGAGACCGTGAGCGATGGGCATTTCATGATGAACCACGGCGGCAAGGGCGCGAACCAGGCCGTCGCGGTCGCGCGGCTCTCCGCGAAGAAGGGCGCCTGCCTCTTCGTCGCGAAAGTCGGCGACGACGTGTTCGGACGCGACACGGCGGCCCGCCTCAAGAAGGACGGCATCGCGGCGCGGCTGATCGTCGACAAGAAGGAGCCGTCCGGCACGGCTCTCATCCTCGTCGACGCGAAGGGACAGAACGTCATCTCCGTCGCGCTCGGCGCGAACGGCACGCTCTCGCCCGCCGACGTCGCGCCGTATGCGAAGGAGATAGTGGGCTCGGCTGCTCTCCTGATGCAGCTCGAGACGCCGCTTGAGACCGTGTCGTGGGCTGCGAAGACGGCGCATGACGCGGGCGTGCCGGTGATCCTCAACCCCGCGCCGGCTCGGAAGTTGCCGAAGGCTCTCTATCCGCTCATCGACTGGATCACGCCGAACGAGACCGAAGCGGAGATTCTCACGGGCGTGAAGGTGACGGATGCGGCGAGCGCCGCGAAGGCGGTAGCCGTCCTGAAGAAGCGCGGCGTCAAGCACGTGCTCATCACGATGGGCGTGAAGGGCTGCTACTGCGGCGACTGCGGGAAGGTGTTCCCGGCGAAGAAGGTGAAGGCGGTCGACTGTGTTGCCGCAGGCGACACCTTCAACGGCGCGTTTGCCGTGGCGCTTGCTGAAGGGCGTCCCGTCGCGGATGCGGTCGCCTTCGCGCAGAAGGCGTCCGCGATCTCCGTCACGCGTCCCGGCGCGCAGGCGTCCGTGCCGTACAGGCGAGAGGTCGTTTAGGTTTGAGGACAGAAGACGAAAGACAGAAGACAAAGGAGAAAAGAAGATGTACTATTGCAGCAACTACGCACTGGCCGTCGCGTTCTGCGTCGTGACCATGTTCTGCTGGGGCAGCTGGGGCAACACCCAGAAGCTCGCGGGGAAGACTTGGCGCTACGAGCTTTTCTACTGGGACTACGTAATCGGCGTCGTCCTCTTCGCCATCGCGAGCGGCCTAACGGTAGGTTCGTGGGGCGGCGGCGAATGGTCGTTTATCACGAACTTGAAGCAGGCGTCCGCAGGGAACCTCGGAAGCGCATTCCTCGGCGGCATCGTCTTCAACGCGGCGAACATCCTGCTTGCGGCGGCGATCTCCATCGCGGGCATGAGCGTGGCGTTCCCGGTGGGAATCGGCCTTGCGCTCGTCCTCGGCGTGGTGGTCAACTACGTCGGTGCGCCGAAGGGTGACCCCGTGATGCTCTTCGGCGGCGTCGCGCTGATCGTCGCGGCGATCCTTTGCAATGCGGCGGCGTATCGGCTGAAATCCGGAAATTCCGGAAAATCCGGAGATTCCGGAAAATCCGGGGTGGGCAAAGGCATCTTGCTTTCCGTCGTGTGCGGCGTGCTGATGGCGTTCTTCTACAGGTTCATTGCCCGCACGATGGACATGGACTTCGCCGCCGCCGCGCCGAAGCCCGGCATGATGACGCCGTACTCCGCGTTCTTCGTGTTCACGCTCGGCATTTTCGCGTCCAACTTCGTGTTCAACGCGATCGCGATGCGGCATCCGGTGAGCGGCGAGCCGATCACGGAGAAGGAATACTTCAAGGGCGGGTTCCCGATTCACCTCGTGGGCGTGCTGGGCGGACTCATCTGGGGACTCGGCAACGGAATCAACCTCGTCGCGGCGGGGAAGGCCGGCTCGGCGATTTCCTACGGACTCGGACAGGGTGCGACGCTCGTCTCCGCGCTCTGGGGAATCCTTGTGTGGCGCGAGTTCAAGGGCGCGCCGAAGAATGCCGGCGTCCTCAACCTCGCGATGTTCGTGCTCTTCCTCATCGGCCTCGGCCTCATCATCGCCGCCGGGCAGTAAGATGAAAAAGATGACGCTTAAAGGGGGTGCCGTCGCCGCGTTTGCATGCGCGGCGCTTTGCGCGTCGGGCTCCAATGTGTCATGGAAGCGGGAGACAGAATAGGCGCATACCGTGTTCTACGTCGGCTTGGGGCCGGCGGCATGGGCGAGGTGTATGAAGCCGAAGGCGGCGACGGGGCGCACGTTGCCCTCAAGTTGTTTGCCGCCGATGGCGCGAAGGCCGACTTCTTCCGCCGTCGCTTTCTCGTCGAGGCCCGCCTCCTTTCGCGACTCTCCCACCCCCGCCTCGTCAAGATGCACGACTTCGGCGTGGATGACGCAACGGAGCGCCCCTATCTCGCGATGGATCTCGTCCTCCGCGCGGACGGGTGCGCGAAGACGCTTGCCGAGGTGACGCCGAACGAGGCCGACGAGGCGCAACTCGCCCTCTGGTTCCGCGACCTCGCCTCCGTCATCGACTACATACACGCCGAAGGTGTCGTTCACCGCGACATCAAGTTGAACAATGTGCTCGTCGATTCCGCCGGATGCGCAGTCCTGACAGACTTCGGCATTTCCCGAGTCTGCAACGAACGTCTCCGCAAGGAAATCGACGTCACGAAGACCATGCTCACGGGGACGAGCGCCGAGCGGCATGTGCTGGACACGCGCGGCTACATGGCGCCGGAACTCCTGCGCGGCGAGGAGGCCACAGCCGCATCTGACGCCTACGCCCTCGCGGCGAGTTTCTTCCGCCTTCTCACGGGGGTGTGGTACGATCCCAATCTCGGCGCGGGCGGCACGCACAAGCCCGGACGGCACGTCATTGGACTGGCCGACATGCTGGACTCGTTTGAATACAACTGGTCGGAAGTCCTTGGCGCGATGCTCGTTGCCGATCCGGCCCGTCGCGCATCCACGCTCGCGCCGCTTGCGAAGGCGCTCGCCCCGAAGTCCGCTCCCGCTCCCCGTCGCCGCGTCTGGCCCTGGATCGCCGCACTTGGCGCAATCGGGGCAGTCAGTGCGCTTGTCCTCGCGCTTGCGACGCGGACGCCGCGCAGGGACGCGCCTGTCGAGCCCGTGGCGCAGACGCCGCCGCGCGTGGAGGAGCGTGTCGCGCCGCCTGTTCCCGCACCGCCGACGAAGAATCGTTCCGGCCTCACTGACGGGCTTTTCGCGCCGCCGCGATTCATGGAGGGCAGGTGATGTCCGTATTCCCCGAAACGCCCTGCACGCTTCTCGTCAAGCTCGCCGCGCAGATGACCGGGAGATCCGACGAGTTCGCCTGGCAGAGGTTCTTTGAGCTGTACCAGCCGGCCATCGTCAAGTTCGCGGAGAGCCAAGGCGCGGCGGCGGACGCGGAGGACATCGCGCAGCAGATCCTGCTGAAGCTTGTCGACGTGCTGCGCGCGGGGCGCTATTCGGGCGACGCGGGACATTTCAGAAGCTATCTCGCGACGCTCATACGGCGCGAGGTGATAGACTTCTGGCGCGCGGCGAAGGCTCGTGGCGGCATGCGCATGGTGTCCCTGGATGACGAAGACGCGGCGGTCGAGCCGACGGTGGAGTCGGAGACCGTTGCGATTATCGACGTGAAGTGGCGGCTTGCGCGGCACGAGGCGGCGGTGGAACACGTGCTCACCCGCACGATGTTGCCCGCGAAGACGAAGGCCATATACCGGGCCTACGCGGTCGAGGAGGAGCCGATCAAGTCCGTCGCTTCGCGCTTCGGAGTCTCCGAGGACGTCGTCTACCAGACAAAGAGCCGCGTCGCGCGGATGGTGGCCGCGATCGAGTCCGAAATGGACGGCTGAACTTTTTTGAAAAACTTTGTCAGAAGCCTCCGCCGCATCCGTTTCTTGGATTGCGGCGAAAGCCGAGAAAGGAAACAAAGAATGAAAAGACTGATGATTGCGGCGGGTCTTTGCGCGGCGTTCTGCGCGGGGGCGATGCCAACGAAGGAGGCGCTGGAGGCGGCGCGTCCAAGGGTAGCGGAGATGTCCGCGGGAATCGTGGACAAGCTCAATTCCGGCGAACTCAAGCCGGGCGGAGGCGCGGAGGCGCTCTTCGCGCTCGCGGAAAAGGAGACGGGGGAGGCCGAGAAGTTCCTTCTCCTGAACGGCGCGCTGCGCCTGCACATGCGCGGCGGCGACATTGCCGGCGCGAAGGTCGTGGTCGACAAGCTCAGGGCCGACATCAAGGGCCTGACGGCGGAGCAGCTGAACGACATGATGCTGGAGGAGTCGAACAACTTCATCTCGACTTTGCTTAACGAGAATGTGGCGAAAGCCCCCGAAAAGAACTGGCCGAAATGGCACGTCAGGAAATCGCGTCTCGAGAGGTCGGGCCTGACCGTCGCCTCGATGGACGAGCTTCGGAAGTGCGACCGTTCCAAGGTCGAGCGGCTCTATCTGCGGGGAGCGAAGAACATCACGGCTCAAGACCTGCAAGGGCTGACGAACATCCGCGCGCTCGACCTCTCCGAGACGGGCATTGAGGAAATACCATCTTGCGTCTTCAAGATGAAGAACCTGCGGTGGCTCTGGCTCGCGCGGAATCCGATAAAGGCGGTTGCCGACGACATACGCGAGCTTCGCTGCCTCCAATACCTCAACTTGGACGGCACGCAGGTTGACAAGATCCCTGCCGGACTGACCCATCTCCCTTCCTTCCATTACCTGCGCATGAACGGCACGCCCCTTGACGACGGAATGTACACGGACGCAAAAGGTGCAAAGCGCAGCCATTTCATCGAGACCCTTGGCCGCTTGAAACTCAAGCACCTCTACGCGAGGAACACGAAGATTACGATGTTGCCGCGGGCTGGTTTGTCCGGCCAAATGACAGATCTTGACGTCGGCGGGACGCTGATTTCGGAAATCCCCCCGGAGGCGGAGTGGATAGGCAAGCTTCGGACAATCTCGTTCGCCGGATGCGCGAAACTCAAGCGGCTTCCTGAAAACCTCGACGGTTGGTCAAAGGTGCTGCTCATCGACCTCTCGGACACGCCGATCGCGAAGGACAAGGACGAGATCGTGCGCATCCGCCGCGCAGTCGGCGACAAGACGACAATCATCTACTAATCCCCTCAAGAGACAAGGAGGAACACGAAATGAATTTCATCGCAAAAACCATGTTCGCTGTGCTCGCCACCGTAACGGCGCTCATCGCATCGGCCTACGACGCCTCAAACCCACGCTCTCACATCGGAAACCCAGCTCTCGATTCGTCGCTGCTCTCCGCCGAGTGCCAGAAATACGTCGACGACGTGGGCGAAAGGGCCGTGACGGACTTCGGCCTGGGCATACTCGAAGGGGCGGGCGGCCTTTTCGGCTACGGCGCGGAAGACGGCTCGGAGGAGCCGCCGCCGAATCCGCTTTATCCCGCACCGATGGAGAAGGGCGCATTGTACTTCGGCGGCACGGACTGGGGGCGCTTCATCCCGGAGACGCTTGTCCTGAACGACGGCGTGCGCCCTGATGTCGCCGTCATCACGCAGAACGCCCTTGCGGACGGCAACTACATGGCCGTGATTCGCGAGAGGTACGGCAAGAGGTACGCCATCTCCTCCGAAGGCGAACTCACGGATGCGTTCCGCGAGTTCGTGGAGGGCGTGCAGTCCGGCAAGATCGACGCACACGACGCCGTGGAGATCGAGGATGGCAGGGTAACGATCACAGGGGCTCTTGCCGTGATGAAGATTAACGAAATCCTCGCAAAGAAGCTCTTCGAGAAGAACAAGGGCCAGCACGCCATGTACGATGAGGAGCCCTATCCCATCGAATGGATGTACGACTACATGACCCCGCACGGCCTTGTAGTGAAGCTCAATGCGGAGAAGTCCGGCGCGGTTTCCGACGAGGAAGTGCGCGACAACGCCGAGTTCTGGGACTGGATGACGAAACGCCTCCTTTCCTGCCCGCAGTTCGCCAAGCGCCGTGCCGAACGCTGGCGCAGAACCGCTGACGGGGAGCTGGATCCGGACCACCGCATGGGCGTACGGGCGTTTGCCAAGCTGCGCCTCACACACGCGAAGCTCTATGCCCGTCAAGTCAAGAACCCCATCGCGTTCGCTAGGGCAATCCGGCAGGCCATCGCCATTGATCCGCAAGACAAGGAAACGTGTATAAACTATGCCGCATTCCTCAAGGTGAATAAACTCGACGCAGTAAGGGATGATTTTCTCGACCATCATGGGGATGTTTTGGGCCTGAGTAAGGACCATTTTGCCGACGAGCTGTCGATTCCGACGGAACTTGAGCAGAATATTGTGATGCCAGGTGATCAAGTTGGAAGTCCGTTCGATTCGGACGAGGTCTATGACGACGATTTCGCTCGGGCGGTCTTCGCGGCGTTGAGCAAGGAAGGTGGCGACAATCCAACTGTCACATGTGATTTGTCCGCGCTTTCCGAACTTGTCCATAATCGACGGGATGAGTTAATGGCTTATCTCGCCAGACATCCAGGATGGTGGCTACACGAGGATCATGGCCGACTGTGTGCGACGCGTCGTTGGCGGAACAAGGGCGTCTGGAACCATCCGCTTCACGGATATTATTCCGGCAACGCGATCCAGCATGATCGTGTACAGAATTCCGATGCCTCTCAGGCGACTCCGCATTATCAGACGAGGACGACCATCGGATTCCCGTTCTCGCCGTTTGGCCGCGACGGGAGCGCGAACCACAAGCCGGTTTCTATCGCAAGAGCCGATGTCTCAAAGGGAAGTCACCAGTCATTTAAAAGTAACGAGCGCTTTGGGGACAAGGATTTCTGCATTGAGGTGTTTGAGGAGTCGTCTGCGCGCGAGCGGCGCATCACCAATGCCGTTCTGGTGTTCTTGAAGGACGAGTTCCTGTCCCTGACGAATCTGCCGCCCGACGCTGTCGTTCGCGGATCGGACGAATTCACGCTTCGCAACGGCATGCAGCCTGGCATCTACAATCTCACGTTGCGGATCAATCCTGGCGAGCCGGGGCTTGTGTATCTCAAGGCATTTGAAGCGACGAAGGGTTCGCGGCTCTCCAAAGGAAGGTTGAAGGAAGCTTCTAATGAACGAATTGGATGGTCTAATGATCCAGAAGAGAAGTTTCTCTACGAAAACGAGTTCACGATCTATGAAGGCGACTGGGGCAAGCCGTACGCCGCCCGGATCGAGGTCTGGTTCCGCCCCGATTCCGGTCAACCGGAGCGCAAGCTGATGGAGCGCGTCTGCAAGATAGAGGGCTGGATGCGATGACCTTTCCCTTGGGGCGATGCCCTCCGGGTTTTGCGTGGACAGGCCCCGAAGATGCGCCCGCTCCTGTAGGGATTGTGGGGACAGTCCCCGAAGGGACTCATTTCAGGCCGGTTTCCACAAACCACCGAATGAAACGGCTGCAAACCACCGAATGAAACGGCCGCAAACCACCGAATGAAACGGCCATAAACCACCGAATGAAATGTCCATAAACCACCGAACGGTTGACACGGGTCAAAAAATATAATATAATGAGCCTGCTATGGCAAATTATAAGAACAGAATTTGTGACATGCTTCTGAAGAGAAAACTTCAGGGGGTTGGGGCTGTTCTGCTAGAAGGCCCTAAATGGTGTGGAAAGACAACTACTTGTGAGCAGTTGGCGAAAAGCGTATTGTATATGGGCGATCCAGTTTCCCAGCAGAGGAATCTGCTGATTGCGAACGTGAACATCAATGAGCTGCTGGACGGTGAAACTCCGCGGTTGATTGACGAATGGCAGATTGTGCCAAAGTTCTGGGATGCCATACGATTTCGTGTTGACCATAGTGAAGGCTTTGGACATTTTCTCCTGACGGGGTCTGTTGTGCCTCCTGACACGGGAGAAATCTCACATACGGGAACAGGGCGTATCGTCCGTTTGAAGATGCGTCCGATGTCTCTTTGGGAGTCGCAGGAGTCTTCTGGATCGGTAAGCCTTGAAGCCCTGATGAATGGGGAGGCTATTGACATTGCGAAATGTCCGGCTCGCAGCCTTTCAGAGATTGCGTATCTTGTATGCAGGGGTGGCTGGCCGGTTGCCGTCGGGCAGCAGGGCGACATGGCGCTTGAGCGTGCGCAGGAGTATTACGAGGCGACCGTCGAAACCGACATGTCGAAGGTGGACAACGTGCCTCGTGATCCAGGGCGCGTCATGCGCCTGATGCGCTCCTTTTCAAGACTACAGGCTACGCAGGCAAAGTTGCTGGCAATCAAACATGACATGATAGAGCATGACGTGTCCGGGCTGGACGAGGACACCGTAAAGTCGTACATAGATGCCCTGAAGAAACTGTTCGTCATTGAAGACGCACCGGCATGGTGTCCGTGCCTGCGTTCAAAAGCCGTCGTCCGTACGAGTGATACAAGATATTTCACGGATCCGTCCGTTGCCGTAGCGGCCTTGGGGATAGGCCCCGGCGACCTGCTCCGAGACATACGCAGCTTCGGGAACTTCTTTGAAACGCTGGCAGTACGTGACCTGCGGTGCTATGCCGACGCGATGGGCGGGCATGTTTCGCATTATCGCGATGCCAACGGACTTGAATGTGACGCAATCGTGCATTTGCGTGATGGACGTTTTGGCCTTGTGGAGGTAAAGCTTGGCGGCGACCCTTTGATCAACGAGGGTGCTGCGACCTTGAATTCGCTGGCGAATTCGGTGGATACGGAGAAAATGAAAAAGCCCTCGTTCAAGATGGTTCTCACGGCCGTGGGCGACTTCGCCTATACGAGGCCTGAAGACGGCATCGTCGTGTGTCCGATTTCCGCATTGAAGAACTAGGGGACCTTGTTTGCCACGAAGGGGATTCATCCGCAGTATGCGATTTCCGAATCGCATTATTCCATCGAAAAATGTGATTGGCGCGCACATTATTCCATCAAAAAATGTGATTGATGGTGCGAGGGGGGCGGATATCCTCCGCAAAAAGGCCCAAAGCTGCAAATGCAGGTTTTTGCAGTTTTTTTTTCATGGTGAAGCGAAAATGTCCATGGGAATTTGCTAAAATGGCTTTGCTTGTGCGGGAAAGGTCCCGACGGCCAAGGAGAAATGAACATGGTCAAAGACAGCAAATGGAACAGGTGGTTTGGCAAGGCGCTCGACCGTCTTCTCTCGGTTTTGATGGTGGTTGGCGTTACAGGTACGCCGATGTGTGCACTTGCCGATGGAACGGGGCCGTTCGGCTATCCAAACCTTCTAGCGAATCCTGACTTTGAGCATGCCACGATTGCCGCTAACAGCAACAGCGGCAATTGGGGCTGGTTCAGTGACGGCAAGGTTTCAGTGACTGGTTGGACGGGATCCGGCAGAGCCGGTGTCGCGAAGTTTGGCAATCCGACGTGGGATCCATTCTTGCCTGATACGGACAACTATTTCGTATTCATCCAGATGAAAAAGGACTTTGCCGACGGTGCTTCGTATATTGAACAGACCGTTACGCCGGAGGCAACGGGGCTTTATGCGTTCACCTGTCAGTATGCGACGCGTTGGACCTACAATCCCAACGCTATGCGCCTTGGTTTTTCCGTGGTCTGCGGCAACGTCACGAATGAACTTGAAGAAGCTGCGCTGCTCGCAGGCGACAGCCGTTTCCGGAACGCCATGCGTTACGTGACGCTTGAAGCGGGACGCTCCTATACATTTCGTCTCTACGGCGTTGCGGAGAGTGGTACTGCGGATGTCGATCGCACGGCCATCATCGGCTCCTGCTCCCTTGAACTTCTCCCGGCTGCGGACCGTACGATTTCTTCGGACTATCACCTGACTACGGATGAAGATTGGTCTGCCCAGTCTGTCGCAATCGCCGCTGGTGTGAAAATTCACCTCGACGGCCACACGCTCAAAATCGGATACGTCCGCCCCGACGGCAACGGTGACGCGCCGGCATTCACCGACGAGACTCAGACGCCCGGCGTCCTGTGCGTGACAGCGCCGGAGGGCGAGACGATCCCCAACCCCGGCTGGTGCGTGGCCGGCGGCGCGACGCTCGTCAAGGAAGGTTCGGGCACGCTCGCGTGGCGCGGCGGCACGGTCGGAGAGGACGCGCCGATCCTCGTCACGAACGGACTCTTCCGCCTCGACACCTGGCCGATGAACATCTTTGGCGAAGGCGGCACGTTCACCATCCGCGGCAAGGGCCAGTATGACGTCCACTTCGGCTGGAACGCCTTGCAGGCACCCTCCTACGCCAGGACTTTCTACATCGAAGGCGATGGGCCGGACGGATCTGGCGCCATCGTGAACAATGCCTCGCTAAACAAATCCTCCTGCCATTTCTCCACCGCAATAATGACAGGCGATGCGACAATCGGCGGTACCTCGCGCATCGACTTCCGGGGAACTGGAGTCGGCCTCTATGGCACGAACATGACGCTGACCGTGAAGAACAAGAAACTCGCATTCTGCGAAGGCGAGTCCCATCTCGACTGTGCACGAGTCATTGTCGATGCAGACGGCGAGCTGGAGCCGTGCAACAACGGCGGCATTCTTGATGTTCCGCAGGGTGTCCTGCTTGTCAACGGCGGTACGCTCTCAAGCTGGGCGAACGGAACCCAGTCGCTCGGCCTCTCCGTGACGGCGGGCGAAGGCGGCGGCACGATTCGCAGGGCCCAGAGCTGGTATAGGATAATTGGCCCCGTCACGGTTACGGCGGGCAACACGCTTGACTGCGAAAACGGAGGCCCGTGGTACGAAGGCGCGATCACCAACGAGACCGGATCGACCTTCAAAATCGGCGGCGACTTGTTCGCGACGGGAGGCATCTTCAGGAACGACGGGGATGTCATCCATACAGCCGGGAAATTATATTTCGGCAGTCGCGACGACTATACGCATCCTTGCAGCGTGGAGAACAACGGCGTAGTCCGCTCGACCGGAGGCAACTTCTATTTCAGGTACGAGAACAGTGCGCATGGCGCAGGTCTTTTCGATCTCGCGGGCAGCACGGCGACGATGGAAGGCGATCTTTCGGACTTCACCGGCGTCGTCCGCGTTTCCGGCGGCACGGCGTCGCTCGCGTCCGTCACCAACTTCCCCGGCACGCTCAAGCTCGCCGGCGGCAAGGTCACGTCAAGCCTCGCGGAAGTTGCTACGGACGTTGTGTTCGACCTCACCGAGCAGACGGCTTCGATCAACATTGAGGCGCTCGGCTACACGACGCTCCCCGAAGGCAAGGCCATAACAATCGACTTGCGCGGTCGCGACATCGCGGTGGGCGACAAGCTGCTTTCATGGACTTCGGTTCCGTCGCTTGTGTTTTCGCTTGACGCAGAGACGGCGCAAAACGGCGTTCCGCTTGTCAGTACGCCCGTTGGACTCTACTACGGTGTGAACACGACGGATGCCATTTACGCCACGTGGACGGGTGCGGCCGAAAACGGCGAATACGGCGACGCTCGCAACTGGACGTGTTTGAACAGTGCGAACGAGGTCATCGAAAACGGTCTTCCCAATTACGAGACGATTGTCACGCTCGGCGCGGACGTGCCCATTGGCGGCTGGGAGACGTTTGTAGCCGCATCGCAGATAGGGCCGATCGACCTGAACGGACACCGTATAGTCATCCACGGCGCGAACGGCAACAGCCCGGCTCTCGCGCTCACCAACACCTCAACGTCCGCACGCAGTGAAATCCGCTTCACGCTTGGCGCGGGGACGAACTTCCTCAAGACGGCGAGCCTCGTCCTTGCCGGCAACATCGCGCTCGCCGTCGACGGTGCGGGCAAGTTCACGTGGAATGCCGGGACGCTTGCCGCCGACATCCCGATTACCGTCTCTGGCGGCACCTTCAAGCTCGGCGTGACGACGGCCGATGTGTTTGGTGCGAGTGGCACGATTACCGTGAACGGCACGGGCCAGTTCGATATCAACTACAGTGCCAGCGGTAAGAGTTCGCCCGTGCGCAAGAAAACGTTCTACATCGAGGGCGACGGCCCTGATGGTTCTGGCGCCATCGTGAACAACGCCACAGGGAATGCGTATGGTTATCATCTCGAAAAGGTCGTGATGACTGGCGATGCGACGATCGGCGGCATTTCGCGCATCGATTTCCGTGGCAACAATTACGGAATCGACGGCGCGGAGCATACTATCACGATCAAGAACACGGGGATGATTGCTTTTTGCGGCGGAACCGCCTATCTTACGTGCAAGGACGTCGTTGTGACGGAAGGCGGGGTGTTCCAGCCTTGCTCGGGATGTGTGATGAACGTGTCCGGGAGCCTCTACATCGTAAACGAAGGCATCTTCGCAAACTATTCGAGTAAGAACATAACACAGGCATTCTCCTTCCCCGTGGTCGCCGACGATGGCGGCGGGGTGATTCGTTCCGACAATTATTGGTACAGGCTTAATGGACCGCTGACAGTAAAATCAGGAAGTACGCTCTCCTGTACATCTGACGCTCCGTGGTATGGGGGCGCAATCACGAACGAGACGGATGCGACGCTCAACATCTCTGGAGAGTTCAGCGCGATCGGCCGCATCTTCAAGAATGACGGGACGGTCAATCACACGGCAGCGAAATTCGTCTTGGGTCATCGCGACAACGCGAATACCCCCTGTCTCGTGGAGAATAACGGCACGATCAAGACGACCGGCGGCACGTTCATTTTCAAGGCCGAGAGCAGCATGACCGGCACGGGTACGCTGGAACTCGCAGGTGGATCGCCATCTGTCAAGGGCGCGCTGTCCGGATTTACGGGCACGATCCGCGTTTCGGGAGCTACGGCGACGATCGACAATATCGCCACGTTCCCGGGCACGCTTGTCCTTGCGGACGGCGAGGTTTCAACGTCCCTCGCCTCCGTGACGTGCGGCGTCGTGTTCGACATCAGCGACAAGACCGAGACGTTTGCCGTTCCGGGAAGTTGGCTGGCGCTTCCTTCTGGAAGCGAAGTGCTGGTCGATGTCGGCGAGCGTGAACTGCAGTATGGCGACAGGCTCCTTTCGTGGACGACGGCGCCGTCCAATGTCAGTTTCAAGTTGCTGGGCGAGCATAAGGGCGTACTCCGCAAAGACGCGACTGGCGTCGTGTATGAGAAGATCAAAGGCATAGTCATCACAGTCCGGTAAGAGCGGATATTTGTATTGGTGGCAATGGTGGCATTTGTGAACAATTGCGATTGGTGAACAATCGCAATTGTGTGCCCATTTGCCGATCCTCAAACTACCACAATTCTGAATGTTCAAGGTGCGCCCGCAGGATAATGTTGTTCTTGAAGGTTGTCATGGTTGTTTCCAATCTCAAAACGCATGGTGAAAAACGCAGATGTGCGCACGAGGGAAGGTCGATCTGGCATCCGCCGTTTCTGGGACTCGTCTTGCGGAAGGGTGAGGCCGAAAGTATCGGGATGCATTTGGAACGAAATCTGCAAATGCAGATTTCGTTCCATCGTCTTCGCAAGAAGCCTTACGAGTTGGTCACGCGGGACGCGTGACCCTACCAGATGATCTGACCACCAACTGCGCGTCGAGGAGGATGGCGCGTGGGGCGAGGTCGGGGTTGCGGATGCGCTGGAGGAGCGACTCGACAGCGGTTTCCGCAAGAAGTTTCACCGGCTGGCGGATGGTGGTGAGCGGCGGGTTGAGCAATTTCGCGATCTTCGCGTCGTCGAATCCGGCCACGCGCACCTTGTCCGGCACCTTGAAGCCGAGCGTCCCCAGTGTCTGGAGAAGCTGCGCCGCGAGCGGGTCGTTGCGGCAGACGAATGCGTCTGGGCGTCCCTTGCCGCGCATCAGCCGTCTGAAGGCGGCGATGTCGCCGGGGGAAGTCTCCACGATGAAGTCGTTCGTCCAGACGAGTCCTGTGTCGATCGCGGCCTGCGCCACGCCCTGGATTCGCGCGCGGATGGTGCTGGCGTAATCGGGCTGGGTGAGGAAGCGGATGTTGCGCGCGCCCGCGTCGATCAGGTGCTTCGCGAGCCGGTAGCCCGCCTGCATGTTGTCGATGCCCACGAGGTCGTACGGACTTCTCGCCGGCGGCGGCAGGTAGTCGCGGTCGATGAGGACGACGGGGATGTTTCTTGCCGCGAGTACGTCCAGCACTTTCTTCGTCGCCTCGTGCGAGCCGGGGATGAGGTCCACCGGTTCCAGCAGCACGCCTGCCGTTCGCCGTGAGGCGTAGGCGTTCGCGATGTCGAGCGCCCAGCGTCCGCGGTCGTGCGCCTCCGGGGCGGAGACGTCGCCGAGGAGCGTGTCGTATCCGGCGGCGCGTGCGGCGGACGCGATGCCGTCGCAGAGGTCGGTGAAGAAGTCGATCTTGTGGTAGTCGGGGGCGATCACGCCGAGCGCGCCCGTTGCGTTGCGCGCGGCGAAGGTGAGGTACGACCCGGAGCCGCTGCGCGATTCCAGCAGGCCCTCACGCTTCAGTTCCCGGAGCGCGCGCTCAACTGTCGGGCGGCTTGCGCCGAACCTACGCGCGAGCGCCTCCTCGCTCGGAAAGCGTTCGTGCGATTCGTATTTGCCGTTCAGGATCTCGCGCTTGAGGGTGTCCGCAACGGCAAGGTACTTTGCGGTATGTTCGGTCACGGCACTAGTATATCATTTCAGCGTACCATCGTGGCGGCGAAATCGCCTCCAGCACGAAAAACCTGCCAATGCAGCTTTCCCCGACAAGTTGCGGAAGGTGCCATAATTTATTATGCGAGTCCGTCGCCGATTAGCGAGGATATGTCCACGAGCGCAGGGCGTAATTCACCGCCGAGCCTTCTGATAATTGGAAACAACTCTTTGAAACAACTTGCCTTTGGCGCGCGGGCTAACTCGCCCGCGCCCATTTGCCGA
>CAMKJU010000018.1 GCA_946413265.1 uncultured Lentisphaerota bacterium | reverse complement strand
AGAACTACGGCGCGGTGTACAACGTGATCACGGCCGCGCTGATGACGAATCTGGCGGACGCCGACTGATTTAGGAAAGAGGCAACAAAAAAAGAAAATGATGGACAAAAGATACGACGCCAAGGCCGCCGAGGCCAAGTGGTACCCGATCTGGGAAAACAACGGATATTTCCACGCGGAGCCGTCCGAGGGCGGCACGCCCTACTCGGTGGTCATCCCCCCGCCCAACGTGACGGGCATTCTCCACATGGGCCATGCGCTCAACCAGACGATCCAGGACGTCCTCGTGCGCTGGCGCCGGATGAGCGGCTTCAACACGCTCTGGCTGCCCGGCACCGACCACGCCGGCATCGCCACGCAGAACGTGGTGGAGAAGGCGCTCAAGAAGGAGGGCAAGCGCCGCCAGGACCTCGGACGCGAGGCGTTCGTCGCGCGCGTTTGGGAGTGGAAGAAGCAGTACGGCGGCACGATCGTGCACCAGCAGCGCATGCTCGGAAACTCGACCGACTGGAAGCGCGAGCGCTTCACGTTCGACGAGGGCTGCTCCAAGGCCGTCGCGAAGGTGTTCTGCCAGCTCTACAACGAGGGCTTGATCTACAAGGGAAACTACATCGTGAACTGGTGTCCGCGCTGCGGCACCGCCCTCGCGAACGACGAGGTGGAGCACGAGCCGAACCACGGACACTTCTGGTACATCCGTTACCCCGTCGTGGGCAGCGCGAAGGGCACGCAGGGCGAGCCGTACAAAGACTACGTGATGGTCGCGACGACGCGTCCCGAAACGCTCCCCGGCGATACGGCAGTCGCGGTCAACCCGAAGGACGAGCGCTACGCGCACCTTCTCGGCAAGACCGTGATCCTGCCGCTCACCGGTCGCGAGATTCCCGTGATCGCCGATGACTACGTGGACCGCGAGTTCGGCACGGGCATCGTGAAGATCACCCCCGCGCACGACCCGAACGACTTCCTCGTGGGCAAGCGCCACAACCTCGCCGAAATCAACATCATGAACGACGACGGCACGATGAACGAGCTCGCCGGCGCGAAGTACTGCGGCATGGACCGCTGGAAGTGCCGCGAGGCGATCGTCGCCGATCTCGAGGCCGGCGGCTTCCTCGACCACATCGAGGACCTCGACAACCAGGTGGGCCACTGCTACCGTTGCCACGAGGTGGTGGAGAGCCGTCTCTCCAAGCAGTGGTTCGTGAAGATGAAACCGCTCGCCGAACCCGCCATCGAGGCGGTGAAATCGGGCGAGGTGCGCTTCGTGCCCGATCGCTGGAGCAAGATCTACTTCAACTGGATGAACAACATCCAGGACTGGTGCATCTCCCGCCAGCTGTGGTGGGGACACCGCATTCCCGCTTACACCTGCTCGAAGTGCGGCGAGCTTATCGTGAGCGAGACCGCGCCGACGAAGTGCCCGAAGTGCGGGGCCACGGAAAATCCGGAAAATCCGGATATTCCGGAAAATCCGGATTCTCCGGATCGGGTGTTCCAAAGGGATCCCGACGTGCTCGACACCTGGTTCAGCTCGTGGCTGTGGCCGTTCTCCACGATGGGCTGGCCGGAAAAGACCGACGACCTCGACTTCTACTATCCGACCACGGACCTCGTGACGGCGCAGGACATCATCTTCTTCTGGGTGGCCCGCATGATGATGGCCGGCATCCACTTCATGAAGAAGCCGCCGTTCAAGAACATCGTCATCCACGGCATCGTGCGCGACGCGCAGGGCCGCAAGATGTCGAAGTCGCTCGGCAACTCGCTCGACCCGCTTGAGTTGATCGACACCTACTCCGCCGACGCGCTCCGCTTCTCGCTCGCGCTCATCACTTCGCTCGACTGCGATACGAAGGTCGACAAGTCGAAGTTTGAGATCGGCCGCAACTTCGCAACGAAGATCTGGAATGCGGCGCGGTTCATGGAGATGAATCGCTCGGAGATTCCGGAAAATCCGGAGAATCCGGAAAATCCGGGTGAGGGCTTCAACCAGCTTTCCCCCGACGAGAAGCACATCCTCTACGCCTGCGACCTCGCGTGCCGGAAGGTAAACGACCTCCTCGAGAAGTACCGCATCCAGGACGGCGCGCTCGCGGTCTACGACTTCTTCTGGACGCAGATCTGCGACTGGTTCGTGGAATACGCGAAGGACGCGCCCGACAAGTCGCGCGCCTTCGCCATCCTGCGCGACGTCTACTGGAAGGCCCTGCGGCTCCTCCATCCCTACATGCCGTTCGTCACCGAAGAGGTGGCGCACCAGCTCGGCTACCTCAAGGACGGCGAGACGATCCTCAAGGCGGAATTCCCGAAGGGTCTTTCCGACGAGGAGAAGGCGAAGCTCGGCCTCACGGAGGAAATCTACGACTTCGTGAACGCGAAGCGCGAGGCGATCACCGCCCTGCGCGCGCTGCGAGCGGAGTACAAGGTGAACCCCGCAGCGTTCGTGAAGGTGACGATCGACGCGCGCGACGCCGCGACCGCGGAGCGCCTGCGCGCCGAGGAGGCGAACCTCAAGGCGTTCATGCGCGCCGAGGCGGTGGAGATCGTTTCGGACGGCGCGGACCGCGCGATGCCCGGTACGCTCACGAAACTCGGCACCGTCTATCTCTCGCTCGAAGGCCTGATCGACAAGGCCGCTGAGGCGAAGCGCGTGGCGGCAGAACTCGAGAAGACGCGCGGCTTCATCAAGTCCATCGACGCGAAGCTCTCGAACGAGAACTTCGTCGCGCACGCCCCCGCCGCGATTGTCGAGGGGCAGAAGACCAAGCGCGCCGAGCTCGTCGAGAACGTCGCGCGTCTCGAAAAGCTCGCGAAGCTCTTTGCGTAAGGAGAAACGCCATGCAGACCGTTACGAACCAGATCAAGCAGTCGATGGCGGGATCCAGCTGGATCCGCAAGATGTTCGAGAAGGGTATCGAACTGAAGAAGCGCTACGGCGCGGACGCAGTCTGTGACTTCTCGCTCGGCAACCCCGACGTGCCGCCGCCCGCGAAGACGAAGGAAATCCTGGAGGGCCTCGCCGCGAAGGCGATTGAGCCGCTTGGACTCGGCTACTGTCCGAACGCCGGCATCCCCGCCGTGCGCGAGGCGATTGCCGCCTACCTCTCGAAGCAGCAGCAGGCCGACGTCAAGGCCGCGAACGTGGTGATGACCGTCGGCGCGGCCGGCGCGCTCGTGGCGTTCTTCCGCGCCGTGATCGAGCCGGGCGACGAGGTGTTGTGTCCCGCGCCGTACTTCGTTGAGTACGGCAGCTACTGCGGACACTTCGGCGGCGTGTTGAAGGCCGTAGATTCCAAGCCCGAGGAGGGATTCCGTCCCGACTTCGACGCGATGGAAAAGGCCATCGGACCGAAGACGCGCGCGATTCTCGTGAACTCCCCGAACAACCCGACGGGCTGCATTTACGCGGCGGAGGACATGGCGCGGCTCGCGTCAATCGTTGACCGCGTGAACGCGGCGCGCGAAGCGGAAGGGGGGCGTCCGCTCTTCCTCCTCAGCGACGAACCCTACCGCGCATTCGCATACGACGGCGCGACCGTGCCGGCCGTCCTGCCGCTCACGCCCTACGCCGTGGTGCTCGGCTCGTTCTCGAAGACGCTCTCGCTCGCGGGCGAGCGCATCGGCTACGTGGTGGTGAGTCCGGCGATGCCGGACGGCGACACGCTCATCAACGCCGTCACGCTCACGAACCGCACGCTCGGCTATGTCAACGCGCCGGTGCTCGGTCAGCGCCTCGCGGCCGCGCTTCTCGACCAGACGGTTGACCTCGAGATCTACGACCGTCGCCGCAAGCTGATGGCGAAGGTACTGTCCGAGGCGGGCGTAGAATTCACGATGCCGAAGGGCGCGTTCTACTTCTTCCCGAAGGTGCCGGGCGGCGATGATATCGCGTTCGTCGATGCGCTTCAAGAAGAGAAGGTCCTCGCCGTGCCGGGACGCGGTTTCGGCATGGCCGGATACATCCGTCTCTCGTGCAGCGTCGATGAGGCGATCATCGCGCGCAGCGCGGAAGGATTCAAACGCGCAGTCGCGAGGTTCCAATGAAGCGAACTTTGGCATGGCTCGCCCTGGCTTGCACAACTGTTTTCGGCGCGGAGCCGGCGCGTTCGCCGATGGAATGGAAGAGTGTACACACCGATGCGATTGCCGCGTGGAAAAAGTCGAATAACGCGCCGGACGGCGTAGCCGTAGATGCATCGTCGCGTTCCGTGCGTTTTCTTGTGGAGGCGACGGGATTGGACAAAGCCGATCCTGCGGAGTTCTTTGCCATCGGACCGCTCTCCGACCGCGCGTACGAATCGCTTTTCGTAACAGTGCCGTCGCCGGCGGCGATCGCCGAAGCGATTGAGCGCGTGGGCGTGCCGCGCGGCGTGCCGCCGGACATCACGGGTGCGCGTCTGTGGCCGTGCGGCGAGAAAATCACGCTCACCGCCAAGCCGGTTTCCACCAACGGGCAGAATCTGGCCTTCGCCGACCTCCTGAACGACATCGCTGCGAAGGAGGAGGGCGCGATTCTGCACGCGCCGTTCCTCTACACGGGCGGAACGCGCGATGCGTCGGGGGCGGTCGTGGCTGCAACGAACATTCCTTGCGCGGTATTCGCGCTCTACAGTCATTCGCCGTCCCTGTTTCTGCTAAACGGACAGTTCGAGCAGTCGAGCGTATACGGGCGTTTCCGGGCGAAGATCGGCTGTGCGGCCGGTGACCTCTTTGAGCTGACGTTGCGCTGGGACGGACGCACCACGGTGTTGCGCCGCGACATGGTTTTCACCGTTTCCAACATGAAGGACACCCTAGCCGCGTTGCGCGCGGAGTCGACGGGCCGCGATCTCTTCGTGATACCGTCCTGCGGCGAGGGAACGACGGTGGATGAAGCGGCGTCCATCGCTCAGGCGTTGTCGTTGCTGGACGGAAAAGGACTCAAGGTCGGCGGTGCCGCGTCGGGTCGGTTCTTCTTCCGTGCGTTTTTGCCTGATCCCGCGTGGCGCGAGAGACCGGGGCGCATCTTCCAGCCGTTCGAGGTCCATGTGGCGGCGGACGGCTCGAAGAAGTTCGTCTTCATCGAGGAGGACTGGTCAGGCGAGGGACTGGATCCCGTCCTCAAGCCCCGCGAGACGTCCTTCACGGAATGGGCGGAGTTGTCCAAGCTAATTGCACAGACGGGTGAAAAGGGGGTGAAGATCAACGTGCTCTTCATCTTCGCGCCCAAGGCCACGACCGTCTCCACCCTCACGCCCATCATCCCCGCCGTCGGTTCCCGCATCACCACGTTCTATGTCTTCGGTGAATAACGGGAGGGTCGCGAGGAGGATTTTTTATAACTCAAGTTTTTCCAAAAGGGCATTCCCGACGGATTGATTTTTGATATACTTTCCCCGTTATCAGGAAAGGAAGCTAGAATGGCGATACAGATTCATCCCACGGCACTAGTGGACAAAAACGCCCAGCTGGGCGAAGACGTTGAGATCGGACCCTACGCGAGCGTTGGGCCGGACGTGAAGATCGGCGCGCGCACTGTGGTGCAGCAGGGCGCGATCCTGCGCGGGCACTCGACGATCGGCGAGGACTGTCAGATATTCCCGTATGCCTGCATCGGCATGAAGACGCAGGACCTTAAGTACATGGACGGATCAGTCTCGTATGTCGAGATCGGCAACCGCACCGTGATCCGCGAGTTCGCCACCGTACACCTCGGCACGAAGGATGGAGAGAAGACCATTATCGGTGACGACTGTCTCTTCATGGCGTACTGCCACGCGGCACACGGCGTGATCCTCGGCAACCACGTGATCTGTTCCAATTCCGTGCAACTAGCGGGCGACGTGCATCTGCAGGACTGGGCGATTGTTGGCGGCTGCGCGGCGGCGCACCAGTTCTGCTCGATCGGACGCCACGCCATGGTGGGCGGCATGACGAAGATTCGCCAAGACGTTCCGCCGTTCATGCTCTGTGACATGGTGGACGGCGCGATGAAGATCATCGGCCCGAACGTGGTAGGCCTCACGCGCCGCGGCTTCTCGCGTGACGTCATCACTGCGCTCAAGGAGGCGTTCCGCTTCATATACCACAGCGGCCTCAACCGCTCCCAGGCGCTCGAGCGCGTGGAGAACGACGTGGAGCAGATCGACGAGGTGAAGGAGCTCGTGTCCTTCTACCGCAATTCCACGCGCGGCGTCTGCTGACGGCAAGAGGCAGACTGGAATATGGATCAAACTGAGCTTGATGGCTGGACGGTCTACCACAAGGCCGTTACGGAGTCGACGAATCTCGACGCGCGCGCGGGCAAGCCCGGCGACGTGTTTACGGCGGACGAGCAGACGGCGGGACGCGGCCGCCTTGACCACACGTGGCTCTCGCAGCCCGGCAAGAACCTGATGATGTCCGTCGTGCTAGACGTAAGCGGCATCGCCGCACCTGAGGTGGCAACGCTTCCCTTGGTGGTGGGGCTTGCCGCCGCCACGGCCACGAGTCTGCTTCTCATGCGGCAGACGTGGATCAAGTGGCCGAACGATGTCCTGATCTATAACCGCAAGCTTGCCGGCATCCTCTGCGAGCGCCACGGCGACAACGTGATCGCCGGCGTCGGCATCAACGTGAACCAGAAGGTGTTCGCTCCAGAAATCGCATTGTGCGCCACAAGCCTCCTGCAGATCGACGATAAGGAACGTCCCATCGAGATGGTCCAGCGCGCGTTCCTAAAGACGCTTGCGCCATTTTACGAAAACTGGCGTCAGGATGGTTTCGCGTCCATCTATCCGCTCATCGTACCTTGTGATGCGCTCAAGGGCAAGCAGATCAGCGTCGCTCAGTCTGAATCCGACGCCACGCCCGTCACCGGCCTCTGTGGCGGCATCCAGAACGACGGCACCTTGCTAGTGGGCGACACGCCGGTCTTTGCCGGCGAGGCGCATGTGTTGAATGTGTGAGTTGCATCGGCGAGTTCCTCATTCACTTGCATGGGGCAACACGATGTGGTATCATAAACCACATCTGCTGACGGGGCAAGTGCCTTGTCGGACCAAAAATCAAGGAGAGTAGTAAAATGAAAGCGTTTCTGTTTGCCAATGTGCCGTTGAGCATGTTGCACTTCATTCTGTTCCTCATCTTTGGCGGATTCCTTGCTTTTCCGGGGGACATTGTTGCCAACGCCATTGGCGCATCAACGAAGGGGCTGCTCTGGTGGTGCGTGATGGTCCTCAATTCCCTCGTCTGGGGAGCGGTTTTGTCCCTGTTCGTATTCCCCTTCATTCGCAAAGTGCTTAAATAGCCTTAAGAGGTGATATACTATCGCGCGGCGGCTTGAAGCGGCACAACATCCACTCGACCGAGCACAGCGTCGTCGATTTCACGCTCAGTAAGGACGACGGGACCGGCGACATCACGATCCGCTATGCGAGTCCGAAGGAGCTGAAGTTCGCATTCGATGCCGAGCGCTTATGCACCGGTAGGGGCCGACCACCGGGCGGCCCGCAATGCCGGCGCGCTCGGTGATCGCACCCTACCGTGCGGCGCACTCGGTTCACCCCAGGATAAATCTTCCATGCTTTTCTTGTGAGTAAAGATGAAGAATATTGAAAAAGTTTTAGTGCAAGCGCAAGGTACTGTTAATCGGCAAGTTTAAGTAGGTGATGAGAACAATAAAATCCTGCTGGAACGACGACCGCATCGCCGCGTCCGTCTGCAACCGCCGCCCCGCCAAGAAGCAGGGGCCGCGTCCCTCTGCGCTGTATGCGCAGCACAAGATCAATACCGACATCGTGACGGTCTTCACCCGTCGCGGACGGGAGGTGTACACGCGCCGTTTCGGCGACGTGATCCTGTCGTCCCGCATCGACGGCGACGACCTCAAGGTGGAGACCGTCAACGGCGGCCGCTACGTGTGCGACGCCTGGACGGGCGAGCTGCTGGAGGCATGGCCTGTGGCAGAAACGGCAACGAAAACCGCACCGGAAAAAGTATCCGCAATGTCGGATGCCCCCACGGGAGTTTTCGTCGCCGCGTGAATTATCGGTCTATCTCCCGCGAGAGGGTCAAATGTGATATACTATTCACCGTTGAAGGAGAAGTAGATTGTGAATACAGTTCTTATCGGCTCCCAGTGGGGAGATGAAGGCAAAGGAAAAGTCATCGACGTCTTGACGGACAAGGCGGACGTCGTGGTGCGCTACCAGGGCGGCTCGAACGCCGGCCACACCGTGATCGCGGAGGGCAAGAAGCGCGTGCTGCGCCTCATTCCGAGCGGCATCCTGCACGAGGGCAAGACGTGCATCATCGGCAACGGCGTGGTGATGAACCCGCTCGACCTCATCGAGGAGATCGAGGCCATGCGCGCCTCGGGCGTGGAGCCGAAGGGGCGTCTCTTCATCTCCACCCGCACGCAGATGGTGATGCTCTACCACCGCGCGCTCGACAAGGCCGAGGAGGCCGCCCGCGCGCCCGGGAAGAAGATCGGCACTACGGGCCGCGGCATTGGTCCCGCCTACGCCGCGAAGGTGAGCCGCACGGGGCTCCGCTGCGGCGATATGCTGCGCGACGACTTCACGGACATCGTGCGTGAGCAGGTGGAGGAGACGAACCGCAAGCTGAAGATGCTCCGCGCCGAGCGCGTGGATGCGGGCGACGCGCTGGAGGTGCCGGGCTGCACGGTGACGGACTACCAGCTCGACGCGGACGAGTTCGCACGCATCTACGCGGTCGCGAAGGAGAAGCTTTCCCCCTACATCATCGACACGGTGCCCTACCTCCACGCCGCGAAGGCGGCCGGGAAGTCCATCCTCTGCGAAGGCGCGCAGGGCACGATGCTCGACATCGACTTCGGCACGTATCCCTTCGTGACGAGCTCGAACCCAACCTCTGGTGGCGCGTGCATCGGCTCGGGACTCTCCCCGCGCGACATCGACTGCGTGGTGGGCGTGGTGAAGGCCTACACGACGCGCGTGGGCGAAGGGCCGTTCCCGACCGAACTCTACAACGCCGTGGACTTGCAGGATCCCGACGGCAAGGCGATGGCGGAGCGCGGACACGAGTTCGGCGCCGTCACGAAGCGTCCACGCCGCACGGGCTGGTACGACGCCGTGATCGCCCGCTACGCGCAGCAGGTGAACGGCATTGACTACTGGGCGCTCACGAAGCTCGACGTGCTGGATACGCTCCCCAAGATCAAGATCTGCGTTGCCTATGAGCTGGACGGAAAGCGGATCGACACGATCCCCTCCTCCGCGAGCGACCTCGCGCGCGTGAAGCCGATCTACGAGGAGATGGACGGTTGGCTGTGCGAGACATCCAACATCACCCGTATCGAAGACCTCCCGCCCAAGGCGAAGGCATACGTGGACCGTCTCGTGGAGCTCTCGGGCGCAAAGCTCGGCATCCTCTCCATTGGCCCTGCCCGTGAATCAACCATCCGGATCGCGCTGTGAGTGGATGTGTGATTTGGAGAAGCCAACGTGAAAGCCATCAATCGAGATAAGGTTGACGCGTGGAAGCGTGATATTGAAAAGTCCGTCGACTTTTACAATGAATGGTTTCTCGCCTTTGCTCCAACCACTTTTAGGGAGGCGCGCCTGTCGGCAAGAGAGCAGGTTGAGGAAGTCTTTGAAGCCACGAATTGTGGTAAGGACCTTGCGGCAGCAACTTTGGTCTTGGCTCCACAAACATTGCCAGTCCTTCGGCAGATGACTTGTCCTCCATTGGCGCGTGACCGTTTGGCTGGGCTTTCTGGAATCTCACCTTCTGTGGTCAAGAGACTTGAAAGTCTTGATCGCCCGCCGTCACGGTCATCGGGAAAATTGCTTGCCAATGCTGAGAAAATTGTGCCTGTTCTAAAGGGCATGTTTGACGTTGATCTCATGCCGTGGTTGAATGGAGCGCGATCTTTGCCGACATCTGTGCAACGTTCGCGCGCGGCCCTGGTTGTGGCCGATCGCCTTTGTGGTTCTCTCTCAGACCCCATAATTAGGAACGCTCAGGAAAAAAGGCAACTGAAAGCGATAACGGCATGGCTTGCCGCAAAAGGCTATGTGAAGACTTCTCCAAGCAACATTTCCCAAATGAAGCCGGGTGACTTTGCATTTCACCTTAATGTGAACGTCAAAGTGGCTACAGGTAGTGACAGCCGCGTCAATATTCCCGTAGATGTTGCCATTCAACCTTTGTCCGCCGCACAAGGCGATGTCCCGATTTTTCTCGAGGCGAAGTCGGCGGGCGATTTTGCGAATGTCAACAAGCGGCGGAAGGAGGAGGCGCAAAAGATTTCTCAGTTGAAATTGACGTATGGTAATGACGTCCGTTTCCTTCTTTTCCTGTGTGGATATTTTGACAGTGGGTATCTTGGTTATGAGGCGGCCGAGGGGATAGATTGGATATGGGAACATCGAATCTCCGACATGGAGCACATGGGATTATGACGCTGAAGGAAAAAGAGAATGTTCGCCTTGATTTGCAAACGGCCATTGATGCGAACAAGACGCTTGATGAGCGACGGAGGATGGGGCAGTTCGCAACCCCTGGGGCTTTGGCATCCGCGATTGTGCGGGAAACGGTTCCCTATCTGAAGGGAATGGGGAGATTGACGGCATTGGAGCCGTCTATGGGAACGGGGGCTTTCGTTTCGGCGATGTTATCTGTGCTAGGGAAGAGACTCGTGAAAGTACGGGCGTGTGAACTAGACGATGACTTTTATGCTGCTGCCGTGAAGTTGTGGGGAAACTCCAGATGTGACATTCAAAAGGGCGACTTCACAGCGGCGAAACCAGAGCGCGTGGCAGATGTGGTTTTTGCCAATCCCCCGTATGTACGGCACCATGCGCTTGGTCCTGAGCGCAAGCGGCATCTTCAGTCATTGGTGCTGCGTCGCGTTGGACTTCGCATTTCAGGACTCGCCGGGCTGTACTGTCATTTTCTGCTTCTTTCGCGGGCGTGGATGAGGGAAGGGGCCGTTGGCGTCTGGCTGATACCATCTGAGTGGATGTCAGTAAATTATGGTGAGGTCTTACGCACCTTTTTTACTCGATGTGTCAAGTTGCTGCGTGTACATCGGTTTGACACAGAAGACGTCCGTTTCGATGATGCGCTTGTTTCCTCATGTGTTGTCTGGTTCGCGAATCTTCCTCCTGATGGAGAGGACGTGCTTTTCACGGGCGGTCGGGATATTGAAAGGCCGACGACGAGGCGAACCTTCAGGTTGGACGAACTGCGGCGAAATGCGAAATGGCCACCGTGCCCCAGATGTTCTTCTGAGAGTGGGTTGCGTTTGGGAGACTGTTTTGAAATCCGTCGGGGCATAGCTACTGGAGACAACAATTTTTTTGTCCTAGATGAGGAGTCCGCGCGTGCGAAATGCATTCCTGGCGATTTCTTGAAACCGATCCTTCCCAGTCCGCGGCATCTGAAGGTTGAGCATGTTACGGCGGACGACCTCGGCATTCCCGCCAACGCCGACAGACGTTTTCTTCTGGATTGCACCGGATATGAGATGGAAGAGTTGCCGATGCCGGTACGCGCCTATCTTGAGTCTGGCATTGCCGAGACTTCCCATCGCAATCTCTGCGCGTCACGGAATGTTTGGTATGCGCAGGAGCAACGTGAACCGGCGCCGATTCTGTGTTCGTACATGGGAAGGGGCAGTGGCGCGGGTACCCCCCCCGTGAGGTTCATTCTCAATGACTCGCGTGCTATAGCCACAAACTCGTTTCTGATGCTTTACCCCAAGGGTTTTTTGGCTGAGTACCTTGGCGATGACGGTGAGCGGCGAGAGGAGTTGTGGAACATGCTTCTGGAGATATCTGCGGATGAAATCACGCAGGCAGGACGTTCTTACGGCGGGGGATTACAGAAGATAGAGCCAAAGGAACTTGGAAATGTTCCGTGTCGCGCCCTCGCCAAGTGGATGGGATACGAAAAGAATACAACGTCATCGCGTCAAATGGAGTTGCCATTATGAATCATGTTATGCATCGCACGTTAACAGGGATGTCCGTCGGCGTAGGAGTCATCGCGCTATTCCTGTGGTGTCCGCTGAAGGCCGTTGGCGGGATTGTGCTGGTACTTTCATGTCTCGCGCAGCTGGAGTTCTATCAGCTTGCAAAGCGATATGAGCCGGTTACGTGGTTTGGCATTATTGCGGGCGCGGCGTGGGTTCTTTGTACGGGATACATGGACGCGAATGTGCTTTCGGGGCCGGTGTGCTTTTTCACGCCGTTCGCATTCGTCATTGCGTTCTTTGTGTTGTGTACATGGGTGCTTTTTCGCCAGCGCTACGCGAATCCGGCGGGCTCGATCGCGACGACCATGCTCGGGTTCTTCTACGTGCCGTTTCTGTTTTCGTATTTCCTGAAGGTCATCGACCTCGGTGCCGCGCCGGATGCGCCGCGTATCGGACTCTACACACTGTTCGCGCTTATCGCGACGGCGAAGTTCTCGGACACAGGCGGGTTCGCGTTCGGCATGGCGTTCGGGAAGCACAAGATGTGTCCGTCGATTTCGCCCAAGAAGTCATGGGAGGGGTTGTTCGGCTCGATGCTCTTCTCGGCGGCCACGGCGTGCGTGTTTCTCGCCATCGCGCGCCACAATGGGTGGGGGTCGGTCGTGAACGCATGGAACTTGCTGACGTATCCGCTCGCTGCTGCTGTCGGGGCGCTGATAGCACTGCTTGCCACTGTGGGGGACCTGATCGAGTCCCGTTTCAAGCGTGCGTGCGGCGTGAAGGACTCAGCTACGTTCATGCCAGCGGGCATGGGCGGTTTCCTTGACATGTTTGACTCGATTCTCTTCATCCCCGCGCTGCTCTATTTCCCGCTTTTCTACCTAAATGTTTATTCGTGACGTGTTTATGGTTCACAGATGCGGGGCAATATGGTATAATTACATAATTCATCACCCCAAAAAGGTAAAGGAAAACATGTCGAACAAATTAATGTTTGCGGCACTGGCCGCTGCGTGCGCGTTGGCCGCGACGGCCGATACGCTCGTGTTCAAGAGCGGTTCTCGTCTTGAAGGCGAAGTCGTGCGCATCACCGGCGGCGAAGTCACCTTCAAGTCCGACGATGTCGGCGAGGTGAAGGTCAAGCTGGACAAGCTCTCCTCCATCGATACGAAGAAGTCTGCGACCGTTCAGTATAACGACCGCTCGCGCCGCGATGGCGTTGTGGCGATGAAGGACGGCAAGTACACGCTCAACAAGGAAGAGCTGGACATCGACGACGTCAAGGCCGTCAACCCCGAAGAGGAGGCCTGGCACGGCAGCCTGGGCTTCAGCGGCACGGCCGCGCGCGGTAACACGGTGAGCGAGAAGGCCACGGTGCTCGCCGACCTCAACCGCCGCTGGGAGAAGGACCGCCTGACTGTTAACTTCGGATACTACTTCGCGCAGAACGGTACGAGCCGCTACAATAAGGAGAAGACCGAGGACCGCATCGACCTCGGTTCGCAGTTCGACCACTTCTGGGCGACGAAGGTCTATTCCTACGTCAACGGGCGGTACGAGCGCGACGGCATCAACGACCTCCAGTACCGTTACCGCGCCGGTCTCGGCATGGGCTACCAGTGGCTTGACGGACAGACATTCGAGTCCACCGGCAAGTGGTCCTTCAACCAGGAAGTCGGCCTCACCTACATCAAGGAGAAGTACGAGCATAATAAGGATGACGATCGCTGCACGTTCCGCTACGCGCACCACGCCTCCTGGACGCCCCGCTGGGTCGACAAGCTCTCCTTTACGCACAACCTTGAGTACCTGCCCGACGTGAGCGACTGGGCCGACGCCTATCTGATCGACGCCGACGTCGGCTGCGAATACGCGCTTGACGCCGCGTGGACGCTCCTCGGCAAGATCGAATGGGACTACAACTCGGCTCCCGGTCCGCACACGAAGAAGAGCGACTTCCGCTACACGCTCGGCCTCGGCTACAAGTGGTAATTGCCTTCGCATATCCACCGCTGCCCTCGGAGAGGGGCGTTCCGCTCCTCTCCCAGAATCGGCAGTTCCAGTGGTTCTCGCGCCCCACCTATATCTTCCCCGTCGTGCCCGCAACTGCGGCCACGATGGCGAAGAAGGCGGGGCACGATGCTGTTTGGCTGGACGGCATCGCGGAGGAGTGGACGCCCGAGGAGTTCGAGCGGCGGCTCGCCGACGCGAAGCCAGATCTTGTCGTTGTCGAGACCAAGACACCCGTCGTAAAGCGCCACTGGAAATGGGTGGAGGCGTTCAAGTCCACGCCCGTCGGGGCGCACGCGAAAGTGGTGTTCGTTGGCGACCACGTGACAGCGCTGCCGGACGAGACGATGGCGGCGTGCCCTGTGGACTACGTAGTCACTGGCGGCGACTGGGACTTCCTCGTGATGAACCTCGTCTCGTCGGGATTCGATCCGGCAAAGTTCGAGCCGGGCATCTGGTACCGCGACGGCGGCGAGGTGAAGAACACGGGACGCTTCCAGCTTAACCACGACCTAAACGCCGCGCCTTGGATCGACCGCGACCTCTGCCACTGGAAGCTCTACGCCGTGAAAAACGGCAACTTCCGCCGCACGCCCGGTACCTACATCATGTCCGGACGCGACTGTTGGCACGCGAAATGTACGTTCTGCAGCTGGACCACGCTCTACCCGCATTACCGCACGCGTGACCCCATCGACGTGGTGAACGAGATCGGCGACCTCATCGAACGCTACGGCGTGAAGGAGATCATGGATGACTCCGGATCGTTCCCCGTGGGCGCGTGGATGAAGACGTTCTGCGAGGAGATTATCAAGCGCGGCTACAACAAGAAACTGCGCATAGACTGCAACATGCGCTTCGGACGCCTCACGTTCGATGACTACAAGCTCATGCGCAAGGCTGGATTCCGCCTCGTGCTCTTCGGCGTGGAATCTGCCAACCAGGATACGCTCGACCGTTTCGTCAAGGCGCTGAAGGTCGAGGACGTTGAGAAGGGCGCTGAGTGGGCGCACAAGGCGGGGCTCGACGTGCACCTCACGTTCATGTTCGGACACGCCTGGGAAGGTCCGAAGGAGATCGCCAACACGGTGTGCCTCGCGCGCAAGATGCTCGCGAAGGGATGGGCGTCTACGCTCCAGTGTACGATGACGATTCCCTATCCTGGTACGCCGCTCTTCAAGGAGCTGAAGGAGAAAGACGGCCTCACGACGCTCGACTGGGACGAGTACGACATGCGTCGCCAGATCACGAAGACGCCGTTCGTCTCCGAGGACGAAATCAAGAAGGCCGTTCGTCGGGTCTACAGCGGCTTCTTCCAGCCCCAGGCGCTGTTGCGTCGTCTGCTCTCCACCCGTACCCTTTTTGACTTTGGTTTCTACTACCGCGGAATCCGATCACTGCTTGGGCATCTGTTCGATTTCCGCAAAACATAAGGAGGCTCCATGCTGACACTAGGAATCGACTCGTCCACGCAAGGGACGAAGGCGGTCGTGTACGATACGGCCGCGGGACGTGTTGTCGCCTCGGCGGCGGTGAACTACGGAAAGGACCTGCCGGAATTTGGCTCGCCCGACGGTTTTCTGCCGAACGCCGATGCGCGCGTGCGGCGTGCCAACCCCGCGATGTGGGTGAAGGGTCTGGAGCTCGTGCTGGCGCGTTTGCGCGACGGCGGCGCGCCGATGGACGAGATTGCCGCCGTTGGTGGCGACGCCCAGCAGCACGCGACCGTGTATCTCGCCGCCGACGGAAGCTATTCCCGTGCGGAGAGCCCTATCTGGATGGACTCCTCCACGGGCGATGAGGTGTCGGCGCTGGACGCCCGCTTCGGCGAGGCGCTGCGCGCACGCACCGGTTCGCCCGCGATCGAGCGCTTTGCCGCCGCGCAGGCGATGAAGTTCGCAAAGGAAGACCCCGAAGCGTGGGCGCGCACGACGCGCGTCCATCTACTTAGTTCGTATCTGACGTCCGTCTTGACGGGCACGGACGCGCCGATCGAGACGGGTGACGGCGCGGGCATGAATCTCATGAACCTACAGACGCTCGCGTGGGACGAGGAAATCTGCGGATTCGCCGCACCTGGGCTGCTCGCGAAACTGCCGCGCATCCACAAGCCGGGCGACGCTCCTCTCAAACTTGCGGAGCGGTTCGCGGAATTCGGTCTGCGGCCCGGCATCCCAGTGGCGCCGTTCACCGGCGACAACCCCGCCTCGCTCGTTGGATGCGGCGCGGCGACGCCCGGCTGCGCGGTGATTTCGCTCGGCACGAGCGATACGTTTTTTGCGGCGATGCCGGACTTCCGTACGGATCCGGACGGCTACGGACACGTTTTCGGCAACCCGGCTGGCGGGTTCATGTCGCTTTCCTGCTTCAAGAACGGTTCGCTTGCGCGCGACCGCGTGCGGCGCGATTGCGGTGCGGACTGGACATTCTTCGACGAGACTGCATTCGCGCTCACGCCCTCCGGCAACGGCGGCAAGCGCGCGTTCCCGTACTTCGAGACTGAGCTTACGCCGAAGCACGACGCGACGGGCATCGAGGCGAACTTCGACTGGAACGCCGCTGCGCCCGAGGTGCGTATCCGCGCCATTGTGGAAGGACAGATTGCGAACATGCGCGAGCGGACTCGGTGGATCGGCGACTTCAAAACCATTTACGTGACGGGCGGAGCTTCGCGCTCCAAGGGCATTCTCGCGACGATCCGCGAGATGTTCGGCGCGGACGCCCGGACGCTCGAAGTGTCCGATTCCGCCGCCCTTGGCGGTGCTCTGCTTGCTGCACGGGCGATTGAAACGGCAAAGTAAAAGGAGATGAAAAAATGACAGCACTAGACTGGACGATGATTCTGGCATACTTTGCGCTCCTCGCGGGCGTGGTGGTGTTCACGATGCGGCGTAAACGCATTGAAACGGAGAAAGACCTCTTTCTCGGCGGACGCAGCGTGGGATGGCTCGCCATTGGTGCCTCGATCTTCGCGGCGAACATCGGCTCGGAGCACCTGATCGGCCTTGCGGGACAAGGTGCCTTGACGGGTCTTTCAATGGCGCACTGGGAATTCCACGCATGGGTGCTGGTGATGATGAGCTGGGTGTTCCTGCCATTCTACTACAACTCTGGCGTCTCTACGATGCCGGAGTTCCTTGAGAGGCGGTTCGGACCGAAAGCCCGCTGGATACTCTCCCTCGTCTCGCTCGCGGCGTACGTCCTTACGAAGATCTCCGTTACCGTGTACGCGGGCGCGCTCTTCTTCGAGGTGATGATGCCAGAGGTGTCCCTTACGATTGGCGGCACGGTGGTAAGCTCGTTCTGGATCGGCGCGGTGCTGACCGTCGTCCTCGCGGGCGTGTACTCGTCCATCGGCGGACTCTCTGCTGTCGTCTACACCGACCTTGTGCAGACGTTCATCATCCTCGCCGGAACGTTGTCCGTGACGGGCTTCGCGCTCTACCACCTCGGCAACTCGGGCGTTCCGCTCGCGGACGGCGCAACGGCGCATGGCATTGCGGACGGCTGGGCGGTCCTGAAACAGACTATCAAGTCGACGGGCAACGTCGAACAGTTCGGCCTCTGGCACTCGCTTTCGCACAATTCGCTCCCGTGGCTCGGCGTTGTCGTCGCGTCCGTAACGATCGGCGTGTGGTACTGGTGTACTGACCAGTTCATCATCCAGCGCACGCTCGCCGCGAAGAACCTTACGAATGCGCGGCGCGGTGCGCTCTGGGGCGGCTTCCTGAAGCTCGCGCCGGTGTTCCTGTTCCTCGTCCCTGGAATGCTCGGCTTCGCGCTCCACCACAACCACGTGGTCGTCAACGGCGCGCAGTTCGCAATCCCGCTCAAAGAGGGCGGCGCGCTGAACGGCGACGCAGTGTTTCCCACGCTCGTGCAGTCGCTTCTGCCCGTGGGTTTCCGCGGACTCGTCGTGGCCGGCATGATCGCCGCGCTCATGAGTTCGCTCGCGTCGCTCTTCAACTCGGTTTCGACGCTCTTCACGGTCGACGTGTACCAGAAACTCAAGCCAGAAGCCTCACAGCGCCGTCTCGTCACCATTGGGCGCGTCACGACGGTCTCCATGACGGCGCTCGGCCTTCTGTGGCTCCCGATCATGAAGTCCATCGCAGGTGGCGGACTCTACAAGTACATCCAGGCAGTGCAGTCATTCCTCGCGCCGCCGATCGTCGCCGTGTTCGTGCTCGGCCTCTTCTGGAAGCGCATGAACCTGAAGGGCGCAGTGTGGGGACTTTCAGTCGGATTTATCCTCGGTATGGCCAAGCTCGCCGCGAACGCCCTCTGGGGCGGAACAGAGGGATGCGCGTTCATTCCCGACTTCTACTTCTCCGGCATACTGCTCGCGCTTTCAATCGGCATCGTAATTGTCGCCTCGCTCATGGCGCCCGCGCCTGACTCGGCCCACCTGGACGGACTCAACTTCAGCTGCTTGTCGTCCGAATACCGCAAGATGAACCGCGAGTCGTGGAACTGGGTAGATGTGGTCGCGTCGCTTATCGTCGTCGGCTGCGTCGTTGCCGCTTACGCATACTTCTGGACCTGGCTGGACTAAAACATATAACGGAGACTGCTTATGAAAAATCCCTTTTACCTGACCTTGATTGCCGCCGTGCCGTTTGCCGCATGCGTGGCGGGAGGACTGGGGTTTCCTCAGCCCGGTGAGGTCGCGGCGAAGACAATCCGCTCCGATTTCAAGGCGCCGCCACCCGGCTACGGCGAGGTGCCGTTCTGGTGGTGGAGCGGACGCGAACCGCTCAACAAGGAACGCCTGCTCTACCAGATCGAGGAAATCCACAAGGCTGGCATCGCCGGCGTGCAGGTGAACTACTCGCACTACCGTTCGGGGGCGTGGCCGACGCAGGACTCCACCCCGGCGCTCTTCACCGACGAGTGGTGGGACTTCTTCTCCTTTGCCGCGCAGGAATGCGGAAAGCGCGGCATGGGCATCTCGCTTTCCAACTACACGCTCGACTTCCCGGATGCGGAGAACCTCTGGCGCAAGCTCAAGATCAGCACGCCTGAAATGTACGCGACCGAGCTTTCGTACGTTAACGGGAAGATCGTCAAGCGCAAGGTTCCGCGCACGTACAACCCGCTCCATCCCGAATCGGGCAAGCGCGTGGTGGAGCGCTTCTTCAATCCCTTCATGGAGAAGGTTCCGGAACATCTGCGCGGCGGGCTCAACTACTTCTTCCAGGACGAGCTGGTCCTCACGCGCGGCATCCTCTGGCTGTGGTCGGATGACCTGCCCGCCGAGTTCAAGAAGCGGAAGGGCTACGACCTCGAGCCGATGCTGCCCGCGCTCTTCGGCGATCACGGTCCCGACACCGCCAAGGTGCGCCTTGACATGAACGACGTGATGAGCGCCCTTGTCTGCGAGCGCTACTACAAGCCGATCTACGACTGGCACGCGAGCCGCGGCCTCATCTACGGCTGCGACCAGGCGACTCGCGGACGCCATCCGATGAACAATTACATCGACTACATGCGCGTGATGAAGTACTTCACCGCACCCGGATTCGACACGCCCGGACGCTCCGCCGATATCATCAAGAACAAGGTCGGCTCATCCATCGCGCACCTCTACAACCGTCCGCGCGTGTGGCTCGAGGGCTACCACTCGCAGGGCTGGCAGGCTTCCACGACGACGATCTTCGATTCCACCTGCCACAATTACCTCTACGGCTCGAACCTCCTCAACCTCCATGGTCTCTATTATTCCACCTACGGCGGCTGGTGGGAGTGGGCGCCGCCGTGCTACCATTTCCGCATGCCGTACTGGACGTACATGAAGACGTTCCTCAAGTACTTTGAGCGTCTGAGCTACGTGCTCAGCCAGGGCGTCCATGTGTGCGACGTGGCGGTGGTGAACCCACTCGAACCGTGCGTCTACAACAGGAACAGGGGCAATGTTTCCGTGGGCGTGGCCCACGACATCGTGCGCCGTCTTGTGACCGAGGCGCAGACAGACGTCGACTTCATCGACGCCGATTCGCTTGCCCGGGCGACGGTCAAGGGTGGAAAATTCCATGTAGGTGCGGGGAATGAAAATGTCCATGTAGAACATGAAGAACATGTAGAAGCAGGTAGCGATAAGGTAGTTTTAAGTGTGGCAGGTGAGGCGTACCGGATGGTTGTCGTGCCGGACATGATCGCGATCAAGCGGGCGTCGCTCGAGAAGCTCGTTGCGTTCAAGCGCGCGGGCGGCAAGGTGGTCGTCCTCGGCGCAAAGCCCCAGTTCACCGACGCCCCGCACACGGAGAAGGCGAAGATCGACGCGCTCGTCGCGGAACTGGTGGGGCAGTCCCCCTGTAACCGCCGCGCGGATGGACAGCAAGCGTACAACAGCAGGATGCCGGCCAAGCCCTCCGCCGAGCAGCTGAAGGCGATTGCCGACTCCGTCGGCACGCCCGATTTCCGCGCGCCCGGCGAGGCCAAGGCGCTCCACCGTCGCGTGGGCGGCTACGACGTGTACTTTATTTGCGATCTGAAGGAGACGGGCGACTGTACGTTCCGCGCCACGGGCACGCCTGAGCTGTGGAACCCCTGGGACGGCACGCAGAAGGCGATCGCGGACTTCAGGCACAACGCCGACGGCACGACGACGGTGAAGATCGCGGGCGACGGCGCGCCGCGACTCGTTGTGTTCGCGCCGGAAGCGACGAGAGCGTCGCTTCCCCGAAGCGCAGACCCTCGGGGAAGCGGCACTCTTGCCGCTTCTTCCGACGCCCTTACCCTCGGCGGCGAATGGGACTTCACGCTCAAGCCCACGCTCGACAACAAATGGGGCGACTTCCGTCTGCCCGTGCGCGAGCGCTACATCGGCGCGGAGATCCGCCGCGTGAAGATGGTGGGCGCGGAGACGCTGAACCTCCCAGCCGAGATGACGGTCGGATTCGGCCCGCAGTTCATGGATGTTTCCAATGCCGACAGCTCTTCTTCACTTTACACTTTACACTTTCCATTTTACATTTTCTCATGGCGCGAGGGCGTGGAAGGCAAGCCGGGTTTCCAGAACTGGCACCATGGTTTGAATGGCGTCGTGGGCGACGACTTCTTCGTGCTGGGGCCGTACAACATGAGGCTCTACGACGTTGCGCCGTCGCGTGGCGCGAAGCCCGGTGCGGCGTACAAGACCTTCGTCTATGCGCCCTGCGCCTGCAAGGCGAAACCTGTTTCGCACGGCGTGGAACCGAAGTCCCTTACGCTTGACGGCAAGGCGTGCAAGGTGGGCGAGGAGGTCGCGCTTGCGGCGGGTTACCACGAACTATCCGTGAGTTACGAGAAGTTCGGACGCGCCGCGCTCGTGATGATGCGCACGGACGTCAAGAGCGAGCCGTCGAAGGTGCCGCTTTCGATGTGCTGGTACAACGACCCGGCGGTATTGCCGTTCGATCCGTTCGGCGGCAAGGTGAAGGAGGGCGTGTACACGGCCACGCTGCCGCCCGCGTGCGAGGCGATCGAGATTACGCTCCGCGGGACGTTGCTTTCCGCCAACATCGCCGGCGCAGATGCCGAGGTGACGCTGGTGAGACAGCAAGCGTACAACAGCAAGAATGGTAGGTCATCGGGACAGCAAGCGTACAACAGCAAGGGGGAGAAGGTCTATCGCGTCAAGCCGAGACTGGCGAACGCGGGCGTGGCCGCGCTCACGCTCAAGGTCGCGCACGAGCCGGGCTTCATCGGCGGCGCGGCGTTCACGGAGCCGATGCGCCTCACGTGCGGGAAGGGCAAGATCGCGCTCGGCAACTGGGCGCTGATTGCGGACGGCCTCCGCTTCTACTCGGGCGGGGCCGTCTATGAGAAGACCTTTACGCTCACGAAGGAGCAGGCTGCGGCGACAGCAACGCTCGACCTCGGGCGCGTGGGCGCGTGCTGCGGCGTGTCGGTGAACGGCGGCGCGGAGAAGGTGCTGTGCTGTCCGCCGTGGCGCGTCGAAATCGACGGGTTCAAGGAGGGCAAGAACACGCTCAAGGTGACCGTCTACAACACGCTCAACAACCACTACCAGACGATTCCCACGCGCTACCGCACGACGGTCGAGAATGAGCCGTCGGGACTGATTGGTCCTGTTGTTATTAGTTTTGGTGGACAGCAGCTTAAATAATTACATAGGAGGCAGCCTCGATGAAAACAGGGTGGAGATGGTTCGGACCTTCTGACGCGATTTCTCTTCAGGAAATCCGCCAGGCGGGCGTGACGGATGTGGTAACGTCGCTCTACGAGCAGCCCGTTGGCGCGGTGTGGCCGCTCGCGCGCATCCGCGAAACGGCGAAGGCGTGCCGCGACAACGGCATGACATGGAGCGTGGTGGAGTCCGTGCCCGTGCACGAGGATGTCAAAAAGCGCACGGGCAACTGGCGAAAGTACGTGGAGAACTACAAGAAGAACCTCCGTAATCTCGCGAAGTGCGGCGTGAAGGTGGTGTGCTACAACTTCATGCCGGTGCATGATTGGGCGCGGACGGACCTTCACGTGGTCCTGCCAGACGGTTCGGTCACGCTTGCCTACGACCAGTACGAGGTCTGCGCGTTCGAGATGTTCGTGCTGAAGCGTCCGGGGCTGGAGAAGGACTACGACGCCGCCACCCGCGCGCGTGCGAAAAAGGTGTGGGCGAAGGCGTCCGAAAAGGATAAGAAGCGCATCACGCACGCGCTTCTTCTAGGCCTGCCCGGCACGACGGACGACGCAACGCCCGATGGGCTGCGCCACGAGCTGGCGGAATACGCCGGTATCGGTGGCACCACGCTCAAGCAGCACCTCTACGACTTCCTCAATGAGATCACGCCCGTTCTGGAGGAGACGGGCATCGACATGGCGATCCATCCGGACGATCCGCCGTTCCCGATCTTGGGACTGCCTCGGATTCTTTCCTCAGCGGCGGATATCCGCGCAATGGCGCGGGCGTGCCCGTCGCTGCATGTGGGCGTGACGCTCTGCACGGGTTCTCTTGGCGCGAACCTGAAGAACGACGCCGTGAAGATCTTCCGCGAGTTCCACGACCGCATTCACTTCTGTCACTTCCGCAACCTGATCCATTCCGAACCGGGCGTGTTCCGCGAAAGCGATTCGCATCTGTTCGGCAACACGGACATGCCCGCGCTGATGCTCGAGCTCCTGAAGGAAGAGCGGCGGCGCGGCAAGGAGATTGTCCTGCGTCCCGACCACGGGCGCATGCTCGACATCGACAAGGGCCGCACATGCTACTACGGCTATTCGTATGGCGGACGTCTGATCGGTATTTCCGAGCTGCGCGGACTCGGGGCCGGGCTCAAGTACTTGCTCAAGAAGCCCAGTCTGCTTCGTACTGCGCCTGCTTCGCGGTGTTGCCGGCAGGGTCGATGACGCCGGCGAACGAAATGCCGGAGCCGCTGTTGCCGAGACCGGTGTTCTGCTTGAAGAGCAGGATGTAGTTGCGGTAATGCGTCTTGTCGAGCGTGGGGCAACGCGGCGCGTTCTCGAAGAACTTCGTCGTCGTCTCGCAGTCGCGGCCAAGTCCGAACGCATAAAGTTTGCAGCAGATGCCCTTCGAATAGTACGTGGAGGGGTCGTTCGGGTCAAGTCCGTCCACGTTGTATGTGGAGGCATAGTCGAGCCCGAGGTCACGGTAGATCGTCTCGCAGGCCGCAGGGTTCAAGATTGCCACGGCCGAGCCGTTCGTGAGAACCACGGGATAGCATGCGGAAAGGTCCGCCCTGTGTCCGGGGCCGCCGCCCGTCGAGTGGAGTCCCATCTGCGTGTAGTAGGTGCTGGCGTTCCAGTTGAGGACTTGCGTTGCCTGCCCGTTTGAATAGTTGTGGCGCGAGACGATGCTCACGCCCGCTTCCTTGAGTGCGGCGACATCGCTCTCGGTGAGGTAGTAGATGCAGAGTTTGGCCGGAGTGGTGGTGCCGCGCGACGTAGTGGCCTGCGCCAGAGATTCCAGACCCACGTTCTGCTCGTGGGCGTCCGATATCGCGGCGATTGCACCGGTTCCCACGCCCGCCGCGTTGTTGACGGTCGTTGTTGTCTTGATCCCGCAGTAGATGCCGGGGATCACGCCGCCGCCCGCGTCGTACCACGAGTCCCGTACGTAGTACGTACCCTCCGCGCCACGCGGATCGCCGCCGCCCATGGCGGAGTCGATGAGCGATTCCGCGTACGCGAACATTCCCTTTTGCGAGTCACCCTCAAGCCGCGCGATCTCGGTGTTGATCGTGCGCGTGATGTTCTTGATGTTCGCGACGTTCGTCCGCCTTGCCGATGTCTTCCGGAGATCCGTGAACTTGCCGATGGCGATCACAGAGATGATCGCGATGATAGCCACGACGAGAATCAGCTCAATAAGCGTGAAGCCAGACTTTGATCTTATTTTCATTGTATGGTTCCTTTATTTTGCGCGTGGTGCTCTGGTTTTACATACGCTTGATGACGTGCTGGGCTGCACGCACGGTGTTACCTTCGCAGTCTATCACGCCCGCGAATTCGGGGATAACCTGCGAGACGGAGCCTGCTCCAATCGTCTTGAGACGGAAGAGGAGGATGTAGCGCGAGTAGTAGCGCTTCTGGACAAATGTCGCGTACGGCGCGTCTTCAAGTCCGGCGTCCGACTTGCCGATGATGGACGCGGCGTCGCCGAGACCGAACGCGAGCAGCGGACCGCCTTTCGCCGCCACCTCTGCGCGGACCTCGCTCTCGGTGTAGGTCTCGCCCCAGCTCTTTGTGTTCATCAGCTCCTGTCCGCAGGCCTGGTAAACAGTGCGGCCAAGGTCGGTCATCGGGTTGATGGCCACAAAGCGCATGGAATTCGTCACGAGTGTGGCCACGCAGAACGATGCGTTCGGGTCGAGTCCGTCGGAGGCGTTGGGTACCGTGCCGTCGCCGTAGACGCGGTCCTTGTCGTAGTGCAGGCTCGGAAACGCCGTCTGCGCCGCGTCCGCGTATGCTGTCGCCGCCATTACGTGCCGGAGCCCGAGGCGCGTGTTCAGTGCCTCGGCCTGTGCGCGGTTGAGCGTGTAGAGGCAGAGAATCTTTTGAAGGTCGGGCGTGATGCCGCTATTCTGCTCGATGCGTGCGGACTCGTCGTCGCTCGGCCCGAGGTAGAGCCCGTTGCGGGACTCCGCCGTTGAGATGGCGGTGAAGTCGAAGTCGCCCTCGGTGCCGCCTGTGAGCGGGGCGCCGCCGTCGCCCGCGTAGAGGAGCGAGTCTAGCCTGTTCAGACGTCCGCCGTTCACGAGGTATGCCTCCACCGCACGTTCCACGGCCTTCTGGTTGGCGAGCGACACCTTGCGCGCGGACACCTCGCGTACGCCGCCGAGCTTGCTTACGGCCAACGTGGAGACGATGGCGATCAACGCGATCACCATGAGTAGTTCTATTAACGTGAATGCTTTTTTCATACTTTTGATTCCTTAACTTCTCTCATTACTTGATTAAACGATTTGTTGCGGCTGGTGGTTCACACTAAAAACTGAGGTAGGGTTTTCAATTTGTCATGTTTTTTACGTCGTTTGTGACGTTGTGCTCTTTGACGGGCTTATGGACGCCCATGGAATCGCGTCCGTCTGCGGCCGGATGGGCGGAGAGTGCCTTCATCAGCTCGGAGGAAATCTTGCCGCCTTCCATCGGCGTGAGGATGACGTGCGGTTTGATGAGGACGATGAGTTCCGTGCGCTTCTTGACCTTCTCCGTACCGCGGAAGAGCCATCCGAGAAGGGGAATTGAACCAAGAACGGGCGTGCGCCAGTAGGTTTCGCCTTCAGTCTCCTTCACGAGCCCGCCCGCCATGATCGTCATGCCGTCCTTCGCGACGAACGTACCGGCGAGCGAGCGTGACTCGACGTACTCGATGGCCTTTGACGCACCGGTACCGCCGTCCACCGGAACGTCCACTTTCGCGGGGCTCACCTCGCTGTTCTCCTGAAGGAGGCGGAGCGTCACGGTCTTGTCCGCGTTGATGTTCGGCGTGATGAGGAGCATCGTGCCAACGTCTTCCTTCGTGATCTGCACGGTCATGTTCCCCTGTACGATGCCGCTGTCGGAAACGACAGTGTCACCTCGCGTCCAGCCGCTGACGAGCGGGTATTCCTTTCCGCTGAAGATACGCGACACCTCGTTGTTCGCGACGAGCAGCGTGGGAGTGGCAAGCGTCCTGACCTTGCCGTCCTGCTGCAGGAGCTGTATCTGCGCGGAGATGTTGTCGGCGATGACCCTGAACGTGAATGTGGGGTCGTATGAGGCCTGGCTTGCCTGGAGGACGTCGGCGAAGATGTTTGCGGCGTCGGACGTGCCGCCGTTGTGTCCGACCACGTGCGTGCCACGGTTGAAGGAATACTTGAACGTTGCCTCGTAGTTGTCGTCCACGTCGATTTCCAGCACCTTCACCTCCATGAGCACCATCGGCGTGGGAACGTCGAGCTTCTTCACGAGGCCGCGGATTTCGTCCATAACCCGCACGTCGCTCGTGCGGACAACGAGCATGTTGTTCTTGCGGGAGAGGGAGACGAAGATGTTTGCCGTGGCGGATGTGGCCTGGGCGCGTACGCTGTCGAGCAGGTTCGTGTTACCATTGCGGTAGGCCCCCTCCATGAGGCGGGCGTCGTCGGCGCCGAGCGGGACCTGGTCGCCGCCGAGCCTGTTGCGCTGTCGGTTGCGCTGGCGCAGCTGGTCCCACTGCGTGAGGCGCGAGGTGGCGCCGCCGCGCGAGAAGGAGAAGTTCCCGCTGCCCGAGCGCGAGCCGGTGCTGGTCGTTTGCGGGGCCTCGAGCGACATGAACTGCGAGCCGCCGTTGTCGTCCAGCACGCGGAAACGGCGGAAGCGGCGCGAGAGGTCGTATTCGTCGTCCTCGTCGAACTCCTCCTCGCCGAGCGAGATGAGGGTGCGGTCGGGGTAGAGTCCGTAGATGACGCTCGCCACCTCGATGACGTTCGGATAGAGGAGCGTGAACATCTCGGTGGATTCCTCGCGGAAGGTGTTGAGGTTGTCGGAGTACTCGTCCATCGTCATGATGCGTATCACGCTGCCGTTCGGTTCGCGGCGGAACCAGAGTCCCGTCGCGCGGCAGATCTCCTCCACGGCGGCGTCGGCGGTGACGTTGCGCAGGAAGATAGATACGGTCTTCTTCGACGCGGCGTCTGAGACGGATATGTTGACGCCCGCCTGGTCGGATACGAGGCGCATCAGACCGCCGATCGGTACCTTCTCGCTTTCGAGGTAGGAGAGGAATTCTGGTGGCGGGTTGGTGGGCGTTGCAAGCGGCGTGAACAAGCCGGGCAGAAATACGCCCGAGCGTCCGCTGGACGTGGCCAGCTCCACACCCAGCGGCGTGACGGCCTTGATGGACACGTCCACCTTCAGTCCGTCCACGGTCTGCGCGAGCCTGCTGCCGCGCCGCACGGCCGTCGCGCGCTCCGCGTTGGGTCCGACCAGCGCCACGCCCTCTCCCGCCGGACCCACTATGAGCGCGTGCAGGCGCATGTCGTTCGCCTCCGTGAGACGCTGCCGCAGCGCGTCCGCCATGGCGTCTGCGGCCACTGTCGGATCAGGCGCTGCGAACGCCGGCGACGCGGCGATCAGGATGAGGGATGCGAGATATGATGCGTGCGATGTGAACGTTGCCATTTTCATTTCCTCAGTTTGTTCCAGCGATGGCGAAGAGCGCCATGAAGAACGCGATGTACACGAAACCGACGATGCTGCCGGTGATTACGATCATGACCGGTTCGATGAGCATGCCGAAGCGCTTCACGGCGAGTGCGAGGAGCATCTCGTGGAAACGCGCCGTCTCGCCGAACGCCTCCGGCAGCGAGCCGCTCACCTCGCCGACAGCCGCCATGCGCGCGAGCATGGGCATGAACTCAGTGGCCGGCGCGAGCGATTCGGAGAGCGGGAGGCCGCGCAACACCCCGTCGTGCGCTGCTGCTGTGCGCCGGCGGAACCGGCGGTTTGACATCAGGCGGGCGCCGGTCGCGAGCGCGTCGAGAAGCGGCACGCCGGACTCCAGCATGATCTGTAGCGACCGTGCGAGAAGCGCGGTGCCGGAAAGGCGCAGGATGCGTCCCGTTATCGGAATCTTCAGCAGCAGCACGTCCTCAAGTTCGCGTCCGCCCTCATGCATGCGAACCGCGCACCACGCCGCCACGGCGCCTCCGATGCAGGCCAGTATCGCAAGGCCGTTCGCGTTCACCCACGCAGAGAAATCCATCAGCGACTGCGTGAGCGACGGAAGTTCCGCGCCGCCGGCCTGAAGGAACTCCGCTATCTTCGGGATCACGGCCACCATCAGGTACACGCTCACGGCCGTGGCCATCAACACCGCCAGGACCGGATAGAGGAGCGCGTTGACGACGGCGCTCCGCAGGTTGCGCCGCGCCTCCATCTGGTCCGCCGCGCGCGTGACGGCATGTTCCAGCTCGCCGGACTTTTCGCCAACTTCCGCCAGCCGCACGACGATTTCGCCGAACCGCTTAGGTTGCTCGCCGAGTGCCTCCGCGAACGAGCCGCCCTGAAACACATGTTCCTTTACGCGCATCCAAGTTCTCTTCGCGCGCGGGGAGAACGCCTGGTCCTGTATGGTCGCGAGGCCCTTGAGCAGGGTGACGCCGCTGCGCAGCATAGACGCGAGCTGGCGAAGGCCCATCTCGATGTCGAACCCCGTCACGGGTTTCAGCCACGAAAGGTGCCAGAAGGGGGGCAGCTCGCGCGCCATGGCCTCTTCATGTACGTCCAGTACCAGTAATCCCTCGGAGCGGAGCTGGGACATAAGCGCCTCGCGCGTCTCCGCATCCCGCGAAAACGTCCGCCTGACACCTCCCGTGTCCTTTGCTGTCACCTCAAAACGCATCTAAAACTTAAACGATGCGCGTTCGCTCCCGGTTCACGGAAACCGCCGCACAGGACCGGTCATCAAGAAAGAGTACAAAGTGTAAAGTGAGGCATCACTTGTCTCGGCGGTCGCTGACGGGCGGGCGGCCGTAGAACTCATGGTAGGCATGCGAGAAATACTGCGGCGACGAGCATTTTATTCGGCTTGCGACGGTGAATTGACAGTTGAATTCCTTTCCCACGGATTCCCAAAAATATGATATACTAACCGCGCTGGACTTTTCAGACGCGCAGGGTCGTTTCAGCGGGTTCCGTCAAGCCGTGTGACTTGCCTCGCGAATGGTGCGAAAGAGGGTTCGGCAAGTGCCTAGAAAACAAAGATGAAACTCGAAGAACTCAAGGGCAAGACCGTCGGCGTGTGCGTGTCGGGCGGCCTCGATTCGAAAACGATCTGCTGCGTCCTCCTGGACGCCGGCGTGAAGGTGAAGGCGTTCAGCGCGAACGTCGGCCAGCCGGACGAGAAGGACATCAACGACATCAAGAAGCGCATGGCCCCCACGGGCGTGGACACCACGATCGTGGACGTGACGAAGGAAATGGCCGAAATCTGCTTCGAGACGGTCAAGTGCCAGGCGATGTACGACGGCGGCTACTGGAACTCCACGGGCATCGCGCGCGCGGTGACGGTCCAGAAGCTCCTCCCCGCGATGAAGAAGGCCGGCTGCGTGGCGCTCGTCCACGGCGCGACGGGCCGCGGCAACGACCAGATGCGCTTCGAGCGCTACACGAACGTCCTGGACCCGAAGTTCGGCGTGTACGCCCCGTGGCGCGATTCGGACCTCCTCAAGAAGTTCCCCGGCCGCACCCAGATGGTCGAGTTCCTCGCGAAGCGCGGCATCGTCGCGTTCGTGGGCACGAAGAAGAAGTACTCCACCGACGCGAACCTCGCCGGTCTCTCCCACGAGGCGGAGGACCTGGAGTCGATGGAGACGTCGATGCGCATCGTGAAGCCCACGATGGGCGTGTGGCCCGAGAAGGCGCCGAACAAGGTCGAGAAGGTCACGCTCTCCTTCGTGAAGGGCCGCTGCGTGGCCGTCAACGGCAAGAAGATGACGCCGTACGAGGTCATGCTCGAGATGAACAAGATCGGCGGACGCAACGGCATCGGCATGAAGCACGCGCTCGAGAACCGCATCATCGGCACGAAGAGCCGCGGCGTCTACGAGGCGCCGGGCATGGAAGTGCTGAGCTGGGGCCTCAAGTACATCTACGAGGGCGTGATGGACCGCCGCTCGACGCTCCTCTTCCAGCAGCTCTCCAAGCTCGTCGCCGACCAGATCTACGACGGACGCTGGTTCGACCCCGCCACCCAGGCCGCGCGCGCCGCGATCCAGGTGTGGGCGGACAAGGCCACGGCCGACATCACGCTCGGCCTCTACAAGGGCAACATCTTCTTCGAGTCCCTCACGGGCCTCAAGGCCACGATCTACAACGAGGCCGACAGCTCGATGGAGGCCTCCAACGGACTCAACCCGCACAGCTCGCAGGGCTTCGCGGAAATCCAGTCCGTCGAGGCGAAGATGCTCGCGAAGTCGGGCCAGATCGTCGCAAAGTGACTCAGCGAGGGGTGAGAAGATGTCAAGCCGCGAATACCCCGCCGACGAGCTGCGTGAGGTGCTGTCCGGGATGGGCGTCAAGGACGTCGTCTCGGCGGCGCGCTACGGCAGCGGGCATATCAACGACACGTTCAAGGTTGACTGCGCGTCCGGGACGTCGTACATCCTCCAGCGCATCAACACGGACATCTTCGACCCCGACGCCGTGATGTCGAACATCCGCCGCGTGACGGAGCACATCCGCGCGAAGGGCGGCGGCACGCTGGAAGTCGTCGCCTACACGCGCCCATGGCGTCTCTACGCCTTCATCTCGGGCGCGCATACGGTGGACGTGATCACCGAGGCGGGACAGGCGTTCAAGGCGGCCAGCGCGTTCGCGGACTTCCAGAACGCGCTCGCCGACCTGCCCGCGCCGCGCCTGATCGACATCATCCCCAACTTCCACAACACCGTCTCGCGCATCGCGCAGCTCGACGCCGCGCGCGCGGCGGACGTGAAGGGCCGCGCCGCGTCGTGCGCCGCGGAGCTCGGTTTCGTGGACGCCCGCCGCGCCGAGGCTTCACGGATCGTTGACCTCATGGCGCGCGGCGACATCCCCGAGCGTATCACGCACAACGACACGAAGATCAACAACGTGATGCTCGACGACGTGACGGGCCTCGGCACGCACGTGATCGACCTCGACACCACGATGCCCGGCTGCGCCCTCTACGACTTCGGCGACATGGTGCGCACCTCCACGGCGAACGCCGCCGAGGACGAGCGCGACCTCACGAAGGTGTTCTCGCGCAAGGAGTACTTCGAGCAGCTCGTCAAGGGTTACCTCGGCAAGGCGAAGTTCCTCAACGAGGCGGAGCTCGCGAACCTCGCGTTCTCCGGCCGCCTCATCACCCTCACGATCGGCATCCGTTTCCTCACGGACTACCTCGCCGGCGACGTCTACTTCCACACGACATGCGACGACCATAACCTCGTGCGCGCGCGCACGCAGTTCAAGATGGTGCAGTCGATGGAAGAGCAGGCCGCCGACTACGAGGCGATCGTCCGCGCGACCGCGTCGTCTCTCCGGGGGTGATGCTTCTGGTTCTTGGGTATTGTTCACCAATCATCAATCCTCATTGTTCACCAATCTTAAATACAAATTTGCGCGATGCATGAATTCGACCTAGAACAGCGAGTCGCCCAGTATGCGGCAAGGGCCATATCCGTTTGCGAGGCATTGTCGACAAAGATTGATATTTCTGATTTGTGAACAATGAGGATTTGTGAACAATGAATATTCGAAGAAAGATCGACAAGAGGCGCTACGCAGCCGAGATGGAGGCGGACGGCATTGGCTTCTCGGGCAAGCACGTCGCCCTTGCGTCAGTAGAGGTAGTTGCAAAACCCGGTAGGGCGGTCGCCCCGCGACCGCCGCGGACGGCGCGGGGCGCCGTCCCTACCAAAGTAGTTTAATAGAAAGAGAAAGAGGAATGAAATGAAGTGGTCCAAGATGATGATCCAGACCCTCCGGGAGGACCCGGGGGACGCTGAAATCGACTCGCACAAGCTGCTCGTCCGGGCGGCGATCGTCAAGAAGACGGCCGCCGGGCTGTTCACGTTCCTGCCCCTCGGCATGCGGGCGCTGCGCAAGGTCGAGGCGATTGTGCGCGAGGAGATGAACCGCGCGGGCGCGCAGGAACTGCTCATGCCGATTCTCCAGCCCGCCGAGCTGTGGCAGACCACGGGCCGCTGGGAGACGATGGGCGCGAACATGTTCAAGCTCAAGGATCGTGCCCAGCACGACTTCGCGCTCGGCCCGACCGCCGAGGAGGAGGTGACGGACGTCGTCAAGTCCATCGTGAGCTCCTACCGCCAGTTGCCGGTGATCGTGTACCAGATCCAGACGAAGTTCCGCGACGAGACGCGTCCGCGCTTCGGCCTCATGCGCTCGAAGGAGTTCATCATGAAGGACGCCTACTCCTTCGACGTGGACGCCGCCGGTGCGGACGAGAGCTACTGGACGATGTACCACGCCTACGAGCGCATCTTCGCGCGCTGCGGCCTCAAGGCGACGCCCGTGCAGGCCGACGGCGGCGACATGGGCGACTCCATGACGCACGAGTTCCACGCGCTCGCCGACGCGGGCGAGGACGGCATCGCGAGCTGCCCCGCGTGCGGCTACGCCGCCAACCTCGAACGCGCCGAACGGCGATTGGAAAATGTAAAATGTAAAATGGAAAATGGAGGGTGCGGCGCGTATGAGGCCGTGCCTACGCCGAATGCGCGCACGATCGAGGAGGTGGCGGCGTTCTTCGGCCTGCCGCCGTCCGCGTTCGTCAAGACGCTCGTCTACGTGGCTGACGGTAAGCCCGTGATGGTGTGCGTGCCCGGCGACCGCGACGTGAACGAAGTGAAGCTCAAGCGCTTCCTGAAGGCGAAGACCGTGGCGCTCGCGGATGCGCGGACGGTCGAGGAAGTGACTGGCGCGCCCGTCGGGTTTGCGGGTCCCGTGAAGCCCGCGAAGGCGGACGTGCCGATCTACGCCGAATCGGCCCTTGAAGGGGCGTCGGGCGTCGTGGTGGGCGCGAACCAGGCCGACACGCATCTCAAGAACGTCGATCTCGCGCGCGACGCGAAGATCACGGCGTACGCCGACCTCGTCATCTGTGGCGCGGGCGACCTCTGTCCGAAGTGCGGCCAGCCGATGGAGCTCAAGCGCGGCATCGAGGTGGGCCAGGTGTTCAAGCTCGGTACGAAGTACACGGACGCGTTCAAGGCCGTGTACAAGAACGACCAGCTCAAGGAGAACGTGATGATCATGGGCTGCTACGGCGTGGGCGTGAGCCGCACGATGCAGGCCGTGGTGGAGCAGAGCCACGACAAGGACGGCATCATCTGGCCCGCCAGCGTGGCGCCGTTCCAGGTGGTGCTCGACCTCCTCGACCCAGACAACGCGGACGTCGCGAAGATCGCCAACGACCTTGAAACGCAGCTCGAGGCGGCGGGCGTCGACGTGCTCGTGGACGACCGCGCGGAGCGTCCGGGCGTGAAGTTCAAGGACGCCGACCTCATCGGTTTCCCCGTGCGCGTGGTCGTGGGCGCGAAGGGCCTGGCGAACGGCGGCGTGGAGATCAAGCGCCGCGACCAACCGAAGGAGGCGATGGTCAAGGTCGCCCCCGACGCGGCCCTCGCCGCCATCCAGTCCGCTCTCGCCGTGTAATTCCTGTGATTGCCGGGGACGCAGCATGAGTATGATTACGAGGACAATGTTGGCCGTTTTGGCCGTTGCCGTTGCAGTCGCCGCAAGGGCCGGAACGGTCAAGGTCACTGACTGCGTTCGCAATGCGGAACTGGACCAGTGGGCGGCGTACGACGTGAAATTCTGCCGAACGGTCATGGACGCGGTGTTCAAGCGGGCCGGGGTGGAGGCCGAGCGAGCCGCGTTTGACGAATCGGGGATGTTCTCCGTATCGAACGCCGAAGTCATCTGCTCGGCGTTCCGCACTCCCGCGCTGCTGAAAGACTACAAGTTTCCGCTACAGCCGATAGGGCGCATGCGCTTCGCGCTATACACGACGCCGTCGCGCGCGATGTCCATGATGTCCGTCAAGATTACCGACTGGCCCAAGATGCGCGTCGGCTATTCGCCTGTTTCGCAGGGACAGAACGACGACCGCGAGAAATACTTCCAGCATGCCCGCCTGTCGCCGGACTACGTGGAGTATCCCACGAGCGGCGGCGCCGTGGAGGCGCTTCGCGCGGGCAATGTGGACGTGCTGTTCCTCTACACGCCTTTCGGCAAGCGCCCGGAAGGTCTGGTGGAGGTCGTCCCAATCGGGGCGCGCAACGTCTATTTCGCCGTCCGGAACGACCGCCCCGAGTTGTTTCAGAAGCTCCGCGACGCCTACCGTTCATACTATATAGAGGATATTGACCAGTTCGACGCGTTGCGGGAGAAGCTGCTGGGGTTCCCGAAGCCGCAGAAGCGCGTACGCGTGGCGGCCTACACCAGAGGCAGCCTGTTGGAAGTGACGCCGGACGGCGTGATGTCGGGCGCGCTGGACGTATGGCTGAAGACGATCTGCAGCCACACGCACTGGGAGCTGGACTTCGTGTATGGCGGCTACGACGAAAGCCTCTCCGACGTGAAGGATGGGAAACTGGACATCATCGGAGGGATTGGATTCGACGTCTCACGCCGGCCGCACTACCGCTTCCCGCACACGCCCATGGGGATGCTGCGCGTCTATCTCTGGACGCGGCCTGGAAACCGCTACCGTCCTGGCGACCCAAAGAGCTGGAAAGGCATGAAGGTCGGCATGCTTTCCGGCGCCATCAGCTCGCAGCGCGCCAAGCGGCAGTTCGACAGGGATGCCTCAGATGTGTCCTACCGCGAGTACGCGACGGACCGCGCGATGCTCGCGGCCTACTTCAAGGGCGAGATCGACGCATGCATCGACGTGGAGCAGCCAGAGCTGGCAAACGAGGTGGCGCTGCATCTCTATGCGTCCCACCCAATGTACATCTGCACGTCGATCAAGCGCGCGGACCTCTTCGACGAGCTGGAAAAGGCCATTGACGAGGTGTGCGACGATTTGCCGAAGTACATGCGCATGATCAGCGAGCACCACTACGGCGTGCGCAGCGAGATGGCGGCCCTGACGCTTAAGGAAGCCGAGTGGCTCCACGAGCGGGTCAAGGATAAAACGCCCGTGCTGATCGATTTCTCGCCGTGGCCGTTCCCCATCTACGACAGCCACGGGAAGATGACGGGCATGGTGGACGCGTTGCTATCCGAGATCGCGCACAAGACGGGCCTGAATCTGAAGGCCGCGCCGCAGACCGGCATCCAGACGGCCGAGGCCAAGTTCATGCGCGGGGAGACGGACTTCTGGGTTCCGTTTCCGGAGGTCGCCGCGGAGGCCACGTACGGGGCGACAAGCGTGTTCTCTCTGCCTATTCCGCAGACCGTAGCCAAGCAGTACGGCGCGAAGGAGGAATACCAGGAACTGGAAATGTTCGCCAGGCCGGACGTCGCGCCGGAGCTCGTGTCCATACTGCGCAAGGCTGTCAACGGCATAGATTCGTCCTACCTCCAAGAGGTGATCATGAGTGCCGCCGTTGAGCGCAAGGTCGTCCACCGCGTGTTCGGGATGACGCGCGAGGAGTTGACCGTGGCGATTGTCGTGGTCGCCCTCGTCATCATGATGGCCGTGGCCGGATACGGCATAGTGATGATGGCGCTCCTCAAGAGGGAGGCGGCCCGCGCCAAAAAGGCCGCCGCCGTGGCAGAAGACCACGCGCAGGCGAAGACGCGGTTCCTCGCGATGATGTCGCACGAGTTGCGTACGCCGCTTAACGCCGTGATCGGGTTCGCGGAGTTCATGTCGCGCGAGGGGCTGGGCGAGCTGAAGCGCAAGGAGTACACGGACGGCATCCTGCTGAGCGCGACGGCCCTGCTGGAGCTGATCAATGACATATTGGACCTCTCGAAGCTAGAGGCCGGAGCCATGAACATGCGCACGGGCGCGTGCGACGCCGGGCAGCTCCTCCGCGAGCTGCCGGCGATCTTCGGCTACCGGGTGCGCCGCCACGGAGTGAAGCTCCGCATCGAGACCAAGGGCGACGTCCCCATGCCGGTCGTGGAGCTCTCCCAGCAGGGGATGCGCCAGATCCTCATCAACCTAGTCGGCAACGCCGCGAAGTTCACGGAACACGGCGAGATCGTCGTGACCATGAGCTGGACCGCGGCCACGCGCACGCTCGCGCTGGACGTGACCGACACGGGCTGCGGCATATCGGAGGAGAAGATGTCCAAGCTCTTCGACCCGTTCGTGCAGGACATCGCCAGCCGCATGCGCAACAACAGCGGCGGAGACCTCAAGGGGACGGGCCTCGGTCTGCCGATCGTCAAGCGGATGGTGGAGAGCGCGGAGGGCACGATCACGGCGGCAAGCGAGCTTGGCAAGGGAACGACGTTCCGCATAGAAATTCCCAATCTGAGGGTCATCGACCACATGTCCACCGCTCCGCGCGCCGCAGAGGAGACCATTCGCGCGGCGCTCCCGGAACGCGTGCTCGTGGTGGACGACATGGCCATGAACAGGAAGATCCTAGGCATTCACCTCGCCAACCTCAAGATCAAGGACATCCGCTACGCCGACAACGGCGAGACGGCGATGGAGGTGATGAGGGAATGGGTGCCGGACCTGGTGCTGTCCGACATGTGGATGCCGAAGATGGACGGCACCCAGCTGGCGGAGGCGATGCGCCGCACCCGCGAACTGGCGGAAATACCCATCGTGGCCGTGACCGCCGACGTAGATGTGGGGTCCACATACGACATGAGCCTCTTCGCGAAGATCATCGCAAAGCCAGTGACGGCCGACAAACTCCGTGCGCTGTTTGGCGAGATCGGCTGAGATTTTTGATATACTATCCGCCACATGAGCGAAGATACTACAGTTGAAAAGGAACTGGGGCCGCTCAAGTCGGGAGACCGGTTCGGCGACTGCACGGTGGAGCGGCTGCTTGGGCAAGGCAGCATGGCGAGCGTTTTTCTCGTGCGGGCGTCGGACGGGGCGCAGTACGCGCTGAAGGTGATGGACCCCGAACTCGCGAAGAAGGATCCGACATACAGGGAACGTTTCCTGCGCGAAGCGGAATTCGCGCCCGAAGAGGATGTCACGTCCGAAGGCATGGTCCAGGATCTAATCCCTGATCCGGAGACGGCGTCTCCAGATGGTGAGAGCCTTATGCTGGAAACCCAGGACAAGGAAGTGCAGGAATTCTTGGCCAACCTGAGGCGCACGCGCATGCGCAAGCGCCTTGTGTTGTGGGGCGTTGTCGGTTGTCTGATCGTTCTTTTGGCTGCGTTGCTCTGGCGTTTCCTGGCGTGAAGCGTTCCGGTACAGGGAAAGTGGTAAGATGAAATACGCTATCATGAGCGACGCGCATGCGAATCCTCTGGCGCTGGAGTCGGCGCTGGCGGATGCGCGTGCTGCTGATTGCGGCAAGTTCATCCTGCTCGGAGACATTACCGGATATGGATACGATCCGAAGAGGACGCTGGAACTGGTCCGCGAGAACTTCGACGTAGTCCTGATGGGCAACCACGACTCCGCGTGCGTCGAACTCGAGCCGGAATGGGAAGTGGCCACGAACTACAACTACGACTTCGACAGGATGGCTCGCGAACTGCTGTCGGAGGAGGAGAAGGCATGGCTGCGCGGGCGCGGGTATCTGCACGAGGAGGATGGGTTCGTATGCACGCACGGCGACTTCACGAATCCGAAAATGTGGAACTACATCATCTATCCCGATGCGGTGGAGCAGAACTTCCTCTCTCGTGCCGAGAAGCTGATGTTCTGCGGGCATACGCACCATGCGGCGATATGGGAAAAGACAGAAAATGGCGCGTGTCGCCTGAAGCTTGAGAAGCGCTTCAGAGAGCCAGCCGTCAAGGTGGAGTCGGTCTCGTTCAAGCTGAATCAGACGAGCCGCTACATCGTCAACGTCGGGAGCGTGGGCTATCCGAGGAACGACCTCTGCGGCTCGTACGGCATCTTCGACTCGGATGCTCGGCAAATGACGATCCGGCGCCTTCCGTTCGACTTCAAGTCGTACATCACCGAAATGACGGACCGCAACCTCAAGTTGCCTGGCTGGCTCTGTCGGCTCCTGCTTGCCGCGCAGGCAAGGCAGGGATGACCGTCACTTCGAGAAGATGACCTGCGGCCAATCAGGCTTGCGCACGCGGATCACGCCGATCTGGTACCAGGGCTGGCGGACGTTCTTGAATACAGTCTTCATGCGCAGGAGCGAGGTCTTAGGCACGATGAGGACGAATCCGATGCCCATGTTGAACACGCGGTACATCTCGTCGTGGTCGACCTTGCCCTGGCGCTCGATGAAGTTGAAGATCGTCGGGACGGGCCATGTGGTGCGGTCGATCTCGGCCGTTACGGCCTTGGGGAGCACGCGCGGGATGTTGTCCTGGAAGCCGCCGCCGGTGATGTGGGCCATGCCGGTAATCTTGATGTTGTTGTCAAGGAGGCGTCCGACAGGCTTGAGGAAGCTCTTGTGTACGGCGAGAAGGGCGTCGCCGACCGTCTGGTCGGTGCCCGGAAGCTTGTCCTGCGGGGACATCTGGCAGATGTCGAAGAACACGCGGCGCGCAAGGGAGTAGCCGTTCGTCTGGAGACCGCCGGACGGGAGGCCGATGATGACGTCTCCGGCGCGGATGGACTGCCCCGTGACGAGCTTCCGGCGTGAGACGGTGCCGACGATCGTGCCGACGAGGTCGTATTCGTTTGCGGGGTAGAGTCCGGGCATTTCTGCTGTCTCGCCGCCGAGGAGTGCCATGTTGTTCTCCTTGCACGCCTTGCAGAGGCCGCTGACGATCTGCTGGAACGTGGAGCCGTCGATCTTGGACGCGCCCACGTAGTCCATGAAGAAGAGCGGCTTCGCGCCCTGCACGAGGATGTCGTTCACGCAGTGATTCACGATGTCCTGGCCGACCGTGTCGTGCCGCTTCATCATGGCGGCGACCTTGAGCTTGGTGCCCACGCCGTCCGTGGACGAGACGAGCAGCGTATCCTTCGGGCTGCCCTGCGGCAGACGGCAGAGGCCGCCGAACGAGCCGATCCCGCCCACGACGTTCACCGTCTTCGTTGACCCAACAAGTGCTTTGACGGCCTTGAGGGCGTCCATCTTGTTGTCGATGTTCACGCCGGCTGCGGCGTAGGCGGACTTTGTGGCGGCTGCAGGATTGCTCACGTCTGTTTTCTCCAGTTTTTTTATTCACCGCAAAATGCGGAAAAGCGAGACAAATTATAGCATAATTTTTTTATCAATGCAACCCCTTGACGGAAAATCAAAAAAATGATAAACTATCCCCTTGACTTTCGGCATATAGTAGGATTATAGTCTGGAGCTGTCATGGCAACAAAGAGCAATGCTAAAAAGAGCATATCAGCGAAGCCCGCGAAGAAGGCCTCACCTAAGAAGAGCACGTCGAGCAAAGGCGGTTCGTCGAATGGTGCGCCTGCGAAGAAGGGCGTAGCGAAGAAGGTTTCGTCGAAGAAGTCGTCTACCAAGAAGGTTTTGGAGGAAGAGGAATTGGCGCCGGCCGCGCGCAAAAGGCCGTCCCGTTCGATTGACGAAGATACTGACGGCATGATGCGCATGGACGACGGCATGTCCGAGTTCGAGGATGACCAGCCGTCCCCGCGCGACGAAGACGCAGAGGCGTCGGCGTACGCTTCGGACGGTGACGACGAAGCCGAGGCCGAGGCGCGCGACCTGGACCTGGACGAGGTGGCCGAGGCGGCCCAGCTCGAGGAACACGCGCCGGCGGACGACGCCGACATGCCTGACGCCGAGGACCTTGGCGAGGCGATGGGGCTGGACGACGTGATGCCGCTTCCCGCCACCGGCTACGGGGACGACTTCGACCCAGAAGACATGATGGCGATGTCCGCATTCCAGTCCCGCAGCGTGCTTGGCGCGGAGGAGCGCAACGCGGTGATCCAGGAGGTCAAGCAGCGGGCCGAGAAGAACGGCGGCTACGTCACGTACGACGAGCTCAACCAGATCGTTCCGGCCACGGTGCAGGACGAGTCGACGGCGGACGAGTACCTTCAGATCCTCCAGGCGCTGAACGTGGACGTCATCCGCGCCGAGGACGTTGAGGCGTACCGTGCGAACAAGGACAAGCAGGGCGACAGCCGTCTGCACGCCGCGCGCGTGCAGGAGATGTTCGACGACCCGATCCGCATGTACCTGCACCAGATGGGACAGGTGCCGCTCCTCACGCGCGAGCAGGAGGTTGACATCTGCATGCGCATCGAGGAGAGCGAGGCGAAGACGAAGGACATGTTCAACCGCTTCGCGTTCACGCCCGTCCTGTACGCGCGCCTGCTGGAGCGGCTTGAGTCCATGCAGGAGCGCTTCGACCGCGTGGTGACGGACAAGTTCGACGAGAACCGCGACGCCTACATGGACCAGCTCCCCGTGTTCCGCAAGACGCTTGCCGACGTCGGCCGCCGGCTGGTGGAAGCGGCGGCAAAGCTGGCCGAGCTCCAGCGCAACAGGAAGAAGGCCACGCCGTCCCAGCTCCGGGGCGCGGAGAAGGGCGTCCAGAACGCCCGCGCGGCGTTGCGCAACGCGTTCGAGTCGCTCAACTTCAAGCAGAAGGTCCTCGAGACTCTCTGCATGGAGGCGGACGAGACGATCTACCTGCCCTACCGCTCGCAGATCAAGCGCAAGGCGGAACTGCTCGCGATGCCGAAGTCGAAGAAACGCGAGGCGGAGCTCGCGGAGGTGCGCGCGAAGCTCGAGAAGGCGGAGGCTACGTTCGGCATGCCGCCGGAGGAGTTCCTCTCCACGTTCGGCGAGATGATGACGATTCTCCGCAGCGGACAGGAAGCCCGCACGAAGATGGTGGAGGCGAACCTCCGCCTCGTGATCTCCATCGTAAAGAAGTACATGAACCGCGGCCTCAGCTTCCTCGACCTCATCCAGGAGGGCAACACCGGCCTCATGAAGGCTGTGGAGAAGTTCGAGTACAAGCGCGGCTACAAGTTCTCGACGTACGCGACGTGGTGGATACGCCAGGCCGCAACGCGCGCGATCGCGGACCAGGCCCGCACGATCCGCATCCCCGTGCACATGATCGAGACGATCAACAAGCTCATGCGCGTGCAGAAGAAGCTCATCCAACGCTTCGGGCGAGAGCCCACCGAGGCGGAACTCTCCGCCGAGATGGAGATGAAGCCCGACCAGGTGCGCGCGGTGTACCGCATGGCGCAACAGCCCATTTCCCTTCAGAGCAAGGTAGGCGACAACGACGACGCGAAATACGGCGACTTCATTCCCGATACGTCCGCCGAAAATCCGTCGGAGCAGACCGCCTACGCGATGCTGAAGGAACGCCTCCAGGAAATCCTGACGACGCTGACCGACCGCGAACGCCAGGTGCTGGACTACCGCTTCGGCTTGACCGACGGTTTCTCCAGGACGCTTGAAGAAGTCGGCAAACAGTTCAACGTGACGCGCGAACGCATCCGCCAGATCGAGGCGAAGGCCCTGCGCAAGCTGCGCCACCCATCGCGTCTCAAGAAGCTCGACGGATTCCTCGCAGGCTGAGACGCATCCTAAAAAGAAGAAGAAAGAGAGAAGAGAAGATGAGTTCACTGATCCTGTTCGCGGCAGATGCCGCGAAAACATGCACATCCGGCGGATGCCCGCTCAGCGGATGCAAATGCCCGCCCCACGCCATCGTGGCGCTTGTCGTCGCGTTGGTCGTCGGCTACATCATCGGGTTCATCGTCGGACGTCGCAAGGCCGCGAAGGGCGCGGCCAAGAAGCCCCAGCAGTCCCAGCAGCAGAAGAAACCGCAGCAGCCGGTGCGCCGCGATCCGCGTCCCGTGACTGCCCGTCCTCCGATCCCCGCCGGCAGCGTGGAGCTCTACGTGGGGAACCTGAGTTACGACATGACGGAAGACCAGCTCCGCCAGACGTTCGAGGCGTTCGGCAAGGTCGACTCCGTGCGTCTCGTCACGAACCGCTACAACAACAAGTCCAAGGGCTTCGCCTTCGTCGTGATGCCGAACCGCCCGGAGGCCGAGAAGGCCATCGCCGAGCTGAACGACAAGGACGTCATGGGCCGCCTGATGCGCGTGAACGAGGCCCAGAACACGAACAAGGCCGAAGCCTAACGACTCCCGTGAAGCATTTGTTCCTCTACGGGCCGCCTGGCAGTGGCAAGTCGACCATCGGACGACTACTCGCCGCGCGGCTCGGTCTGCCGTTCACCGACCTCGACGCCGTGATCGTCGAGACGGCCGGGCGTCCGATCCCGCAGATCTTCGCGGAGGAAGGGGAACCGGGTTTCCGCGCCCGCGAGAAGCAGGCGCTTGCGGACATGGCCGCGCGGCCGCGGCACATAGTTGCACTCGGCGGTGGCGCGTTGCTCAATCCGGAATGCCGCGATCTCGCCGAGGCGAACGGCGAGGTGCTCTGTCTCGCCTGCACGTTTGAGGCTCTCTGCCACCGCATCGACAACGCGCCGGGATCGCGTCCGCTCGCCGGCAACCACGCCGCCCTCGAAAAGCTCATGGCGAGCCGCGCGGCCCACTACGCGAGCTTCCCGCGTCGTCTTGATGTTTCCTCTGGCACTCCAGAAACGCTCGCCGAGGCGGCCGAAACGCTTTTCGGCGCCTGGCGCATTGACTCGGGCGACGTGCCGTCGCTTGTATTTGCTGGCCGTAATCTCATTTCCGGTCTGGGCGAGGAGGTCGCGTCGCTCGGCCTTGGCAAACGCGCCGTGGTGGTGTGCGATGCCAACACAGATCCGCTCTACGGTGAAAAGGTGGAGTCCTCGCTCCGCGCCGCCGGCGTGGAAACGTTCCGCACCGTAATCGCAGCTGGCGAATCCACGAAAACGCTTGCAACAGTCCAGTCGATCTGGGGTGCTTTTCTGCGCGCCGGGCTTGCGCGCGACGATTTTGCCGTGGCCGTTGGCGGCGGGGTGACGGGCGACCTCACGGGTTTCGCCGCCGCTACGTGGATGCGCGGCATCCGCTGGGTGAATGTTTCGACCACGCTGCTTTCAATGGTCGACGCCTCGACGGGCGGCAAGACGGGATGCGACCTGCCCGAGGCGAAGAACCTCGTCGGCGCGTTCCATTCGCCGTCGCTCGTGCTCGCGGACGTCGATACGCTCGCCACCCTCCCCGCGCGCGAGGTGCGTTGCGGCCTCGCCGAGGCGATCAAGCACGCCTTTATCGCCGATCCAGGTTTACTGGAAAGCCTATCCATTTTCGAGGGCTCTTCTATCGGGGTGGCGGGCGTCTCGCCCGCAAATAGTCTCGCCACATTTGTGGCGAGAGCCCTTGCCGTGAAGGTCCACTGCGTGCGCGAAGACCCTCTCGAAAAAAACATCCGCGGCAAACTCAACCTCGGCCACACGGTGGGCCACGCCGTCGAAATCGTTTCCAACTTCACGATCCAGCACGGCGAAGCCGTGGCGATCGGCACGGTGGAGGAGGCGCGCCTCGCGGTGCGCCTTGGCCTCGCCTCGGCCGACTGGCCGGAGCGCGTGGCCGCTCCGTTCGCGCGCGTGGGCCTGCCCACCACCCTGCCGGAAGGCTGTACGTTTGAATCTCTCGTGCCCATCATGAAGCGCGACAAGAAGAAGAAGGGCGGCGTGGTGCGCTTTGCGCTCCCCTGCGCACCCGGCGACGTGCGCCTCACGCCAGTAGACCTTTGAAAGACCTTTATTGCTTTCGCTATTGGGAGATTAGGAGATTGGGAGACTTGGAGAAAGTCTTAAATGGCTCAATAACTCCAAGACTCCGAAACTCCAAATAGCGAAAGCAACTGGCTTATAATTGTGATACATGGGATTTTTGAAAAACTTAAAATAATTTCGCCAGTTGGTGCGTCTCTATATACGTTGGCGCCATGGTGGCGTCGGCAAACAACCGGCGGATTCGCCGTGAAAGGAAAAATGAAATGAAGAAACTGATGATGATTGCGGTTGCCGCACTTTGCTGCGTGGCACTTGCTGATGGCCCCGAGCGCGGAGCGCGCCGTCCGGGTGGTCCCTTCGGCGGAATGGGTGGCATGCGCCATCCCGAGATGGGAATGGACCCGATCGTGTTCGCCGTTTCGCGTCCCAAGATCGTCGAGAAGCTGGGCCTCTCGGACGACCAGAAGGAGAAGCTCAAGGCGGTGACGGATCGTGCAAAGGAAGGCCGCGAGTCCATGAAGAAGGTTCGCGAGGCGACCATGAAGCAGTTCGAGCTCATGAAGGCCGAGAAGGTCGACGAGGCCGCCGTGATGAAGGCGATTGACGAGGTCTTCGAGCTGCGCAAGCAGATGGCGAAGGAGCAGGTCCGCCGCGTGATCGAGATCAAGTTGATTCTCACGCCCGAGCAGATTGCCAAGGCCCGTGAAGAGATGAGGGCGAACTTTGCTGCGCGTGGCGGGCGTCCTGATGGTCAGCGTGGTGAGCGCGGTGGCCGTCCTGATGGTCCGCGTGGCGGCAGGGAAGGCCGTCGCCATGGTCAGCGCCGCGGCGGCAACGCACCCGAGAAGTAAGGTCTGATGGAGGAGGACGCACAGCGCCTCTTAGACTATGCGCGCCGCGGGGACGTTCAGTCGCTCGCGGCGCTTGTCTGCCGCCACGCCACCTGGATGCAGGCCCTTCTGCGCGGGATGCTGCCTGTGGCGGCGGACGTGGACGATGTTTTCCAGGAGACGTGGATGCGGGTTATCCGCACGGCGTCGCGTTACCGCGGAGGTTTGGTGAAGCCCTACCTCGCGACGGTCGCGCGGTCCGCAGCAATCGACCACCTGCGCCGTACGCGCGCCACGGTGAGCCTGGACGACGAGGAAGGCGAGGGTGCCGAAGTGGCGGCGACGATGGCGGCCGAGGGGCCGTTGGCGGACGAGGCGTTCGAGTCGCAGGCGACATCCGATGACGTGCGCCATGCCGTGAACACCCTGCCAGAAGGACCGCGTCAGGTCCTGCTGTTGCGCGTCGAGGGCGGGTTGTCGTTCCGGGAAATCGCGGACGAGTTGTCGGTTCCGCTCGGAACGGCGTTAACCTGGATGCGGTCGGCCACATTGAAGCTTAAGAAAATGTTAGGAGGCGGAAAATGAACGAAGATGCGAAACTAAACGACTTTCTGAAGGAGCGTCTCGAGGCTGGCGTTTCTGGTGAACCGCCGCGCCTTGACGCAATCCTGCAAGCGGCTTCCGCGGCCGCGCAGACTCGTGCGGCCGCACGCCGGTCGCGCGTTCGCCTGTGGGGCGGGCTGTTGGCCGCTGCGTCCCTGGCGGCGCTTTGTCTCTTTGCCGTGCATCTCAGGGTTCCGCCGACCACGCCGTCTTCGCCTCATCAGGTAGCCCGGCCGGTTCCGTCACAGTCGCTTGCGTCCATGCCGTCGCCAGAACAGACGCTTGTAAGCGCGATAGACTTGCTCAGCATGGCCGACGGCGATAATATTGAGGTCGAGACAAATGCGGTGGAGGATGTGTTGCTCGCCTGGCAGGACGCCCCGTACGAAGACGCAGTCTCCGACCTTCTTGCCGGGAACTGACAGGCGCGTTTAACGCTTTTCCATCATTGTCCATGGCGAGACTGTGATGGGGCGCCTAAAATTTGGTATACTATTCGCCATGCAGCAAAACAGTCTTTTGGAACGTCTCGCGGCACGCCGCCGATACGGCATGCGTCCGGGACTTGCCACGATGCGCGCCCTGCTGGACGCGCTTGGGAATCCGCAGGACTCCCTGAAGGTCGTCCACGTCGCCGGCACGAACGGCAAAGGCGCTGTGACAGCCATGCTCGACGCCGTGTTGCGCGCGGCCGGCTACCGCGTGTGCCGCTACACGTCGCCGCACCTCGTCTCGCTCGCCGAACGCTTCTTCGTGGACGGCGTGGTTGCGTCGGCGGCGGAGCTGGACGCGGCGGCGGATGTTGTGTTCCCCGTGGTGGAGCGCCTTGAGAGCGAGAAGGGCCTTGAGGTGACGTTCTTCGAGTGTCTCACTGCTGTTGCCTTCGTTCTCTTCGCGCGCGTGAAGCCGGACTACGTGGTGCTTGAGACGGGCCTAGGCGGACGCCTCGACGCGACGAACGTGGCGTCGAACGTGCTCGTGAGCGTCATCACGCACATCGGCCTCGACCACTGCGACTGGCTGGGCGATACGCACGCGGCGATCGCAGAGGAGAAGGCGGGCATCATCAAGCCCGGACGCCCTGTCGTGTGCGGCACGATGCCCGAGAGCGCGAAGGAGACGATCGAGCGGTTCGCGTCGCTGAACGGCTCCGCGTTCTACTCGGTGGCGGATCACGTATCCGTGGTGAAGACCTCCCCGCTCATAGCCACCACGGCGCACCGCAACCTGCCGCCGATCAACCTTGCGCTCTTCGGGGCGTTCCAGACAGAGAACGCGCTCACGGTGTTGACAGCGGTGGATGCCCTCGTGCAGGACTGCGGCTTGAAAATCTCCGACCATGCGATCGTTGAGGGGCTGGAACACGTTGTGTGGCCCGGACGCTGCCAGCGCGTGGAGAAGGACGGCGTGACGGTGATCGTGGACGGCGCGCACAACCCGGACGGCGCGATGGCGCTGCGCGACTCGCTGCGGCTCGCGCACGTGAAGGAGCCAGTGGGCCTCATCGCCGGGTTCTGCGGCGACAAAGACGTACTTGCGCACCTGCGCATCATGAGCGCGCTCGCGACGCGCGGCTGGGCCGTGCCGATCCAGAACGCCCGCTCGCTCGACCCCGGCGACGTGGCGGAACGCATGCTGATGGCAGGATTCGCGGAGGCGGAGTCGTGCTCGTCGCTCGAAGCCGCCTTCGGCCGCGCGCTCGCGTGGGCGCGCACGTCCGGCGGCACGCTCGTCGTGTGCGGATCGCTGTTTTTGTCGGGCGAGGCGCTCGTGGCGCTGGACGCTTTTCCGTGGGAAGTCCGCGAGCCCGATGAAAACGAACTCACTTTGCGCTGACTTTCTACTTGCGCGTTTGGCGGAAAAAAACTATAATTACACTCAAACCAAAACACCCCGAAAAGGATTTTGACATGAAAAAGATTCTGATGGCAGCCTGCACGGTGCTTGCATGCGCCGTAGTTTCTGCGCAAGAGGCGGCTCCTGCGCCCGCACCGGCAACGCCGACCGCGCCTGCCAAGAGCGCGCCATGGCCCGTTTGGCTGGCGTTCAACTCCACGAAGAACATTGACGTGGTCGGCCTTCGTCTCACGCTTCCCTACGGCGAATGCGAGGGCGTGACCGGCATCGACTTGGGCTTCTACGGACGTTGCCGCTACTTCGAGGGCTTCCAGCTCAACATCCTCCGCAACGAGGCGCTGGACATTATGGCCGGCGTGCAGGTGGGCATCTACAACTCAGCCGGGCGCGCGGATCTCACGGGACTCCAGGTTGGTCTTTGGAACGAGGCGCGTTCAATTCGCGGCGTCCAGGTCGGCATCATCAACGTGGCGGACACCGTGCAGGGAGTGCAGTTCGGCCTCATCAACCGCACGGAGTCGATGTACGGGTTCCAGCTTGGCGGCGTCAACGTGATCCGCGAAAGCGAACTCGCTTTCTTCCCGATCTTGAACGTCGGTTTTGACACCATCTCCCTGTACTGATCGGTCGTAGTAATGAACGTCCGTCCTTTCCCCGCCGTCCGGCCTGCGCCCGCGCAGGCTGCGGCAGTAGCCGCTGTTCCTTATGACGTGGTGGACACCGCCGAGGCCCGCGCGCTCGCATCCGGCAATCCCGTCAGCTTCCTCCACGTGTCGCGTCCCGAGATCGACATGCCGGACGGCACGGACTGCTCGTCGCCGGCCGCCTACGCTCAGGCGCGCAAGGCGCTGGACGCCCTGCGCTCGTCGGGCACGCTCGTGCAGGAGGCCGAGCCGCGCTTCTACGCCTACCGCCAGGTGATGGGCGACCATGCGCAGACGGGAATCGTCGCGACGTTCGACACGCAGGACTACCTCGCCGGAATCCTCAAGCAGCACGAGAAGACGCGCAAGGACAAGGAAGACGACCGCACGCGCCACATCGAGACGCTGAGCGCGCACACCGGCCCCGCTTTCCTCACGTACAAGGACGATGCGGAGATCGACGCCCTCGTGTCCGCCGCCTGCACGGCCGAACCTCTTTACGACTTCACTGCACCCGATGGCATCCGCCACACGGTGTGGACGCTTCCCGCCGCGAGCAACGACGCGCTCGTGTCCGCGTTCGCCCGCATTCCCGTGGCGTACATCGCGGATGGACACCACCGTAGCGCGGCCGCGAGCCGCTACGCGCGCGAGCGCAACTTCGCGGGCGAAAGCCGCTGGTTCCTCGCCGTGGCGTTCCCCGCCTCGCAGCTGAAAATCCTGCCCTACAACCGCCTCGTGGCCGACCTCAACGGCCTTGACGCCGACGCGCTCCTCGCGAAGGCGCGCGAGGTGTTCACGGTGACGGACGCAGTTGACGGTACGCCGACGTCCGGACGCCACGCGCGCATGTTCCTCGCCGGGAAATGGTACGACCTCGCGTGGGACGTGCCCGCAGGGACGGACGTTGTCTCGTCACTGGACGTCTCCGTGTTGCAGGACCGCTTCCTCGCGCCGGTGCTCGGCATCGACGATCCGCGCACCTCGCCGCGCATCTCGTTCATGGGCGGCGTGCGCGGAACGGACGAGCTCAAGGGCCGCGTGGTGGACGGCCGCAGTGCCGTCGCTTTCTCCATGTATCCCGTCACTGTCGGCGAGATGATGGACATTGCGGACGCCGGAGCAATCATGCCGCCTAAATCCACCTGGTTCGAGCCGAAGCTCCGCTCGGGGCTGTTCGTCCATGTCGTGGATTAAGTGGAAATGGCTGCGCCTGCGCGCACGCATGATGCGCGAGAAACGTCCGCCTGAGTTCATCGCCCGCGGATGGGCGATTGGCATGTTCTACGGCTGCACGATTCCATTCGGATTCCAGCTAATCCTTTCGATACCCACCGCCATACTGCTCAAGGGCAGCAAAATTGGCGCTACGGTTGGTACGTTCATCACGAACCACTTCTCGATTTTCGTGATCTATCCTGTGCAGTGCTGGGCGGGCAACAAGGTGCTGGAACTGTTCGGACGTGACGTGATGTCCGTGGACAAGATCATCGCCAATCTCAACCATGTCGGGTCGTTGTCTCCGTTGTCTGGCGAGTTCTGGTCCGCCCTTGGCCAGCTCGGCGGTGGGGTGATGGTGTCATTTTTTATCGGCGGCGCTTTGTTGGCGCTCGTCTGCACGCCCCTCACATACTGGGGCGTGCTGCGTGCGGTACGGAACCGGCGCGCGCGCGTCGAGCAGCGGAGAAAAGAACGGAGAGAAAGAAGAAATGGAAAACAACCCCAATGCTGATCGTCTGGACGAATTGATGCGCCTCGCGGCGCGCCGGAGGCTGGACGCCGTCGTCGTGTTCGGCGAGGCGAATATTCGGTCGCTGACGGGCGTCGTGTGCGACAACGGCTGCCTGCTGCTGGACGTGGCCGGCGGACGCCGCGTCGTATTCTACACGGACTTCCGCTACGTGCCGATGGTACACCGCGTGGCCCCGTGGCTGCGCGTGCGCGAGACGCGGCACGGCCTCGGTTTCATGGACCGGCTGCGGCGCGAGGGGATCCGTCCGAAACGCCTCGGCTACGAAGGCGCAATCACCGCTTCGCGTTACCTCGACCTGAAGAAGCGCTTCCCGAAGGCCGCCCTCGTGGACGTCAACGACGACCTCCTCTCCAAGCGCGCCGTGAAGAGCGTGGAGGAGATCACGCGCATCGCCGCCGCCGCCGCGCTGAACGACGAAATCTGGTCGATGGCGCAGAAGGAGATCAAGCCGGGCATGACGGAGAAGGCGATCCAGCGCGTGATCCAGTCCCTCATGATCGCGCTCGGCGACGGCGAGGCGTTCGAGACGATCGTCTGCGCGGGCGCGAACGCGGCAGAGTGCCACCACGTGCCGGACGACACGGTGTGGCAAAGGGGCGAGCCGCTGCTCGTGGACATGGGCGTGAAACTGGACGGCGTGTGCAGCGACATGACACGCAACATCAAGGCCGCGCGCGACGCCGAGTACGCGAAGGTGTACGACATCGTGCTGAAGGCGAACGAGTCGGCCATCGCCGCCGCGAAGCCCGGCATGACGGCGGGCGCGCTCGACGCCGTGGCGCGGAAGCTCATCCGCAAGGCGGGCTACGGCAAGGCGTTCGGGCACTCGCTCGGACACGGCGTGGGCTACGAGATCCACGAGGAGCCGTGCGCGCGGCAGAAGTCGAAGACCAAGCTTGAAGCGGGCATGATCGTGACGATCGAGCCGGGCATCTACCTAGAAGGTCGCCTCGGCGTGCGCATCGAAGACCTCGTCCTGATCACCACCACCGGCTGCGAGGTCCTGTCCCATTCCGCGAAGTGAACTCGCTCTAGCCGCTGTTTCTGCGATGGCATAACATGGCGAACGTTCGTTAATAAAGAATATCCAATGAATATTCAAAGAAGGTTGTTTGTCGCCTTTGCACTGGCGGCGGTTGCGGCGAATGCGTCACCTTCAAGGACAGCCCTCTGTGGACGATGTTCATCCGCCTGTGCGAAGACGTGGTGGCGGACGGGATAACGGTCGTCGGCGACCAGCGCATGATCAACAACGACGGAATCGACTTCGATGCCTGCCGACGCGTGCGCGTGGGCAACTCGCACTTCAAGACGGGCGATGACTGCATCATCCTGCGGGCGATGCGCGAGTGGAAGGACGAGCACGTTGCCTGCGAGGACTTCGTCGTGTCGAATTGCGTGCTGAACAGCAGGTGCCAGTCGATCCGCATGGGCGCACCCTCCGACGACACGATCCGCAACGCGCTCTTCAAGGACATCAAGATGTCCGGCAACAATGGCATCTTCTTCGACTACCCGATCCGCTACACGCGCCCCTACGACGAGGGATACATGGACATGTCCAACATCGTCTTCGACGGATTCGAGGGAAGCTCATACGGAAGCTCGGTGCAGATCGTGGCCGAGCCGGGCATCAAGATACGCGGCGTGCGCGACGTGACATTCAAAAACTTCAACGTCAAGTGCGCGAGGCCGCTGCGCTTCATCGGGAACCACGATTCAATCCTGTCGAACATCCGCCTAGAGAACTTCACGGCAGAGGTGAAGGCGAAAACGCCGCTTGAGGCGGTTGCGACGGAGCCGCTGACGTTCCGTAATTGTACGCTCAATGGCGCAAAGATGCCGGACGGCGACCTCGTCACGCCGCGCGGCAAGCGTAAGCCGTTCATCCGCTCCAGGGGCGGGTCGTGGGAGACGTTGAATCAGTCCACGGCGAAGTGAGGTCCAAGAAAGCGTCTTATTTTTGTCCAAAACCTATTTTGCCGTTGACTTTTGGACAAAAATAATGTATCATCTGATCCGTTCTGGCAAGGAATGGAGCGTAAATGTGTTAATTGGACGCGAGAATGAGAGAAAAAGGCTAAGAGACCTTCTTGAAACGGATAAATCCGAATTCGTTGCCGTTTATGGCAGAAGGCGAATAGGGAAGACTTTTCTGATTCGGGAAAGTTATGGTTATCAGTTCGCCTTTGAGCATACAGGTCTCCGTAAGGGGGGGATAAAGAAGCAATTGAAGGCCTTTCGTGAGAAGCTGTGCAAATGTGGTTACAAAAGTTGTCCGAACTTGAAGGACTGGGCAGAGGCGTTTTTGCGACTTGGTGAGCTGCTGGAAATGAAGCCGAATGGCAAGAAGGTCGTTTTTCTTGATGAATGCCCTTGGCTTGATACCGCCCGGTCGGGTTTTCTCGATGAACTTGACCATTTCTGGAATGACTGGTGTACCATGCGGAAGGACATTGTTCTGGTCATTTGCGGGTCGGCGGCGTCTTGGATTGTGGAGAAAGTCATCGACAACTACGGGGGATTGCACAACAGGCTTACACGACAGGTCTATCTGCGCCCGTTCACGTTGCATGAGTGCGAGGACATGGCTCGTGCAAAAGGCATCGTGTTCAACAGACGCCAGATTCTGGAATGCTATATGGTCATGGGGGGCGTGCCGTACTATTGGGATCTTCTGGACAAAAGCCTTGGACTTGCGCAAAACATCGATGCGCTCTTCTTCAGGAGAAAAGGCGAGCTGAGCGAGGAGTTCGATCATCTTTATTCATCTCTGTTCAGGATTCCCGAACCTTATCTCAAGGTGATATCGGCACTAGGGAAGAAGCGGTATGGTCTCACACGAGATGAGATTGTTGCGGCGACAAAGATTCCGTCGAGCGGCAACCTGACGAAAGTTCTCAAGGCATTGGTCCAATGTGACTTCGTGCGGACGTACTGTCTGCCTGGAAGAAGCTCGCGTGAATGCATCTACCAGCTTGTGGACAATTTCACGATCTTCCATCAGCGGTTCTTGGACGACAAGGCCAATCGCATGGAGAATTTCTGGTCGGTGTCGGAGAATTCGCAGCTAGTTCGCATCTGGTGTGGCCTGGCATTTGAGCGAGTGGCGCTCCAGCACGAGGAACAGATCAAGCGCAAACTCGGAATCTCAGGAGTCGTGACTCGCACTTACGGATGGCGATATGCCGCCGACGGAAAAGATGAGAATGGCGCCCAGGTCGATCTTGTCCTTGACAGAAATGATCGTGTCGTGAACATCTGTGAAGTCAAATACAGACGCGGCGAGGAACTGTATGCGATTTCAGATGAAGAGAACCGCGATCTTGTAAACAAGCGGGAAGCTTACATCAGGGATACGGGCACCACCTCGGCTGTCCATCTTACGATGATAACGGTTAA
>CAMKJU010000017.1 GCA_946413265.1 uncultured Lentisphaerota bacterium | reverse complement strand
CTGGCCTTGAACCAGCGCGACGTCTGGTCAAACGCCAGCACCTCGCGTCCGCGGTTCTCGCTGAAGAGCTTCTGCACGTTCCAGCTGGGGTTCACGAAGTTGCCGTCGGTCATCGGGTAGATCAGGTTGGGTTTCCACGCCGTGTGCTTCGCGTTCGCGAAGAGCGGCGCGTAGGCGGCGAGCTTCACCACATCCGCGTTGCGCTCGAGGGCGCACATGAACGCCGCCTCGCCGATCGCGGCGCGGAGGTCGCCCCAGCGTCCGACATCCTGCGTGACGGCGTACTCGCCCACGAAGACCTCGAACTCGCCGCGCGGGTAGGAGTCGTACATCTTCGCGCCGGCCGTCATGAACCAGTCGGGCGACTTGTAGTAGTGCTCGTCGCGGATGTGCTGCGGACGCCCCTTCACCGGACCGCCCCAGACGTCGGACACGATCTTGATCTCGGGGTACTTCGCCTGGATCGCGTCGTGCATGAGGGCGTAGCGCTCGTGGTACTTCGGGCCGCCGTTCTCGTTGCCGATCTCGATGTACTGGAGGTTGAACGGCGCGGGGTGTCCGTTCGCCGCGCGCACCGCGCCCCACTTCGACGTGGCTGGGCCGTTCGCGTACTCGATGCAGTCAAGCGCGTCCTGCACGAACTCGCCCATCTTGTCCATCGGCACCGTCTCCCTGTGGCTCATGCCGCAGTTGATGCAAAAGAGCGCCTTCGCGCCGAGGTCTTCGCAGAGCTGGAGGTACTCGTGGAAGCCGACGCCATTCGCGCTCCAGTAGCCCCAGAGGTTCCACTGCGTGCGGCGGTCCCACACGTTGCCAATCGTCTGCTTCCAGCGGTACGCCTCGGCCATCGTGTTGCCCTCCACCCAGCAGCCGCCGGGGAAGCGCACGAAGCTCGGCTTGAGCGCGGCGAGGCGCTCCATGAGGTCCTTGCGGAAGAGGCCGCTCTTCGCGTAGGTGTCGCAGGGGAAGAGCGAGACGCAGTCCATGTAGAACGTGCCGCCGTTCGTGGCGCGGAACACGAGCTTCGCGTCGGGGTCTGTCCCCGTCGCCGTGAGCGTGAGGTTGTAGGTCTTCCATTCGGGGCCGATGCCGCCGATCGCACCCGTGGCGAGCGTCTTGCCGAGGGACTGGAGCGCCACCTCGACCGGACCCTTCACGTCGCCGCGCAGGGCCACGGAGAGACGGTACTGCGCGCCGTCCTTCACGGCGATGCCGAAGTAGCCGTCGTTCGCCACGCCGCCGCCCGGCAGCGCCTCGACGCGGCCGCAGTGGCGGTTCTTCTCGGAGATGGGCTTCGACGAGTCAAGCTCAATCGTCGCGCGGCCGACCGTGCTCCAAAAGCCGATCGTACCCTGCGCGCGGAACTTGACGAGACCGTCCTCGAAGCTGCGGTTGCGGACAAGCTCCGCATACACGCCGCCGTCGAGGGAGAGGTCGATGTCCTCGAAGAAGATGCCCCACATGTCCTCAGAAACGGGGAAGCGCGCCTTCGACGCATCGACGACGATCTTGTTCTCGCCGCCGCCAAATGTGATCTCCGGCACGTCCACGGACGAAAACAGGAACGCGCCGTCCAGCTTCATCGTGACCTTGTCGCCGGCGCACGTCATCTCGAGGTCGTACCAGCGGCCGGTCTCGATGGGCGCCTTCGTGCAGTCCTTTTTCAGAGGCGTCGCGAAGTCAAAGTTGCCCCTCGTCTCAACGCCGTGCTGCTTGTTGAACCAACCGCCATAGTTCGCGAAGATACAATGCTCCGGCGAGCGCTCGCGCACGTGGAGGATGAAGCCCTCCTTGCCCGAGAGCTTCCGCGCCTTCGCCTTGAACGTGTAGTCGCCCCACGCGGGGTCGCCGAACACGAGCGTGCCGCCGGTGGTGGCGGATTCGTTCGACTGGCGGATCACGCCGCCCTCGACCGTCCACTTGCCTTCGTTGCCCACGTCGCATTTTGCGGGATCGGGTAGGCCGCTCCACAACACCTTGCCGTCAGGCGCGGTGACGGAGATATCTTTGAACTCCGCCGTGGTCAGCCACGTGTGCAGCGCAACGCGTCCGCAGCGCGAACCGTCGGCAAAGGCCGCGCAAGCCATGAACAGCGCAGCCACTGTTGCAAGCGCAACTCGTGCGCGTGCCGTTGATTTTATTTTATTCTTCATTTATCCTTTATCCTTTTCTTATGGTTGCGGTTAGGTAAAATCTCTCATCGAGAACGCGCCGCGCGACGGCGCCTTCAGGAACTCGTTCGCTTCGGGGCAGTCCGTGAAACGGGCCGACGCCGGGTCGAAGTGCAGCTCCCGGTTGGGGAAACGCAGGCCGATCGCGCCCACGAGGAGCGCCTGCGTGAACGGTGCCGCGTACGACATCTTGCTGGCGCACGCCTCGGGCGTGCCGGCCTTCGCCGCATCCACGAACTCCTTGTAGTGGTTGTGGTAGGAAAGGCCCTTCACGGCCTCCACACCCGCGCGCTGCATCGCCTTCGTCTCGTCGTTCCACGCATGGCCTGCGGCGGCGATGACGATCGGGGTTTTCCCGCCCCACACCACGCCGTTGAAGACGCCCTTCGTGCCGATGAACATGAGGCCGTTGTCGCCGAACGTATACTTGGGATGGACGCCCGCCGGCATCGGCGGCGTCTGGCTGGAGTTCATCCACGTGAACTTCACGGTGCGCGGACACTTCGGCGTCGGCGCGAACATCATCTCGATCTTGGCACGGCCCGGAAATGCCGCCACCACCGGCTCGTCGCAGATTCCCTTCACCACGATGGGTGCTTTCCAGCCGAGAATCTCGAACGCCGGGTCGGCGTTGTGGATGGCCATGTCACCAATCGCCCCCGTGCCATAGTCCCACCACCCGCGCCACTTGAACGGCGCGATGAGCGGCGAGCAGGGATGCTCGGCGCAAGGCCCAAGCCAGATGTCCCACGACTCCTTCGTGAACCCGCGATCGTACTTGCCCGTGGTCGGATAGCTCTTCGGCGCGGGCGGCCAGAAGCGTCCCGGACGGTCCGTCCAGCACACCACCTCCGTCACGTCGCCGATCAGTCCCGTCTCCAGCAGGACCTTGAACGCCTTGCCGTGCGGATGGTGCTGGTTGCCCATCTGCGCCACCACGCCCGTGCGTTTCTGCTCCGCCATGAGCATCTGGCACTCCTCGTAGGAATGAGCGAGGGGCTTTTGGATATAGACGTGCTTGCCGAGGCGCATCGCGTGGAGACCCACGATCGCGTGCGTGTGGTCGGGCGTACACACCGCCACCGCGTCGAAATCCTTGTGGTGCCTGAACATCTCGCGCCAGTCCATGTACGTGGGGATGCCGGGGTAGTGCTTCGCCGCACCGGCGAGCCTCGCGGAGTTGACGTCGCAGAGCGCCGCCACGGTGGCGCCCGCCTTGCGCAGCTCGCCGCTCGTCATCCCGCCGATGCCGCCCGCGCCGACAACGGCAAGACGCAGCTGTTTGCGCGGCAGATCCTGTCCGAACAGCGTCCGCGCGGGGATGAAAAAGGCCCCGGCAGTCGTGCCGATGAACGTCCTTCGCGTCAAATGTCTCATTACTTGCTCCTCCCGTTTGACACTGCCTTCCACGTGTTGCCGTCGCGCGCGGAGGCGACCATCGCCTCAACGAACCGCATGCCGCGCACACCTGCCTGCACGTCGGGGAAATCGAGTTCAAGTTCGGTAGGGCGCCGCCGCTCGCGCCGCGCGCGTATGGTGTCGCAGAAATTACGGTAGTTGTTCGCGAACGCCTCGTGCAGTCCCTCCGGGTGGAATGCCGGCAGGTGCGTTGCGCGCGCCGCGGCGGCCGAGACCTCGGCCACGTATGGGGCGCCGCGGCTCCATGTCTCCGCAGGCGCGAACGGACTTGACAGGGTCAGCGTCTCGGGTGCTTCCTGGCACCAGAAGATACCTTTCTTCTCGCCGTACACGCGGATGCGCAGTCCGTTGCCCTCGCCAGTCGCGATCTTCGAGGCGAGCAGGAGTCCGTCCGCGCCCTTTTCAAGACGGAGGAACGCCGCGCCGTCGTCGTCCAGCGCGCCGTGCGTGAAGCGCGCGAGATGACTCAGCACCGCGCGGATCTTGAGTCCCGTCACGTATTCAAGGAGATTGGCGGCATGAACGCCGATGTCGGATATGCAGCCGGAAATGCCGTGTACGCGCGGGTCGCGCTGCCATTTCTGGCGGCGGGTGAGCGGCTTCGTCCAGTCGATGCGGCGGTACGACCCCTGCGGGTACTGCACCACGACCTTTGCCACGCGACCGAGGTCCCCGCGCGCCACGAGGTCGCGCGCGAGCTTCACCATCGGATAGCCTACGTACGGATGCATGAGGCCGAATACGCGCCGCGTGCGCGCCACGCACGCGGCAAGCTCCTCCGCCTCTGCGGCGTTGCGCGCCAGCGGCTTCTCGCACATCACGTGGAAACCAGCCTCAAGACACGCCTTCGCGATTTCAAGATGCGAATCAGGGGGCGTGCAGACGCTTACGAAATCGGCGCGATCGCCGACCGGACGCACCGCCTCGCCCTCCACCATCTCCTGCCACGTGCCGTACGCGCGCGAGGGGTCTAGGCCAAGGCGAATCCCATGTTCCCGACTGCGCGCGGGATCCGAGCTGAACGCGCCCGCCACGAGTTCCACATCGCCGTTGAACCGCGCCGCAGCGCGATGAACTTTGCCGATAAAGGCGCCGGCACCACCGCCGACCATAGCCATCTTGAGTTTTTCCATGCGGCATATTATACCACATACTAAGGGCCTTCTGGCCCTAGAAACAAAAAAACGCCTTTCGGCGTTTGAAATGGCGGGCTCAGGGAGAATCGAACTCCCCTCTTCGGATCGACAGTCCGAGGTCCTAACCGATGAACGATGAGCCCATTGAGGTGAAAACGCGAATAGTATATCAAAACCCCTGCCCTCTTGCAAGGGGGCATTTTCACTTTTCTAAAAAACTTTTACAAACTCAAATTCCCCCTTGCGGAGCCGTGGGGATTTTGGTATCATATCCGCCGTTTTCACGCCTCGCTCGGGTGGTGAAATTGGCAGACACGCATGCTTGAGGTGCATGTGGAGCGATCCTTGCGGGTTCGAGTCCCGCCCCGAGCACCATGTTGTGGGATACTCAAGCGGTCAACGAGGGCAGACTGTAAATCTGCTGGCTTACGCCTTCGGTGGTTCGAATCCACCTCCCACAACCAACTAAAAACCCTGCAAAAGCGGGGTTTTATTGCTATTACGCGACATGCACAAGAAGAACGTCTATCTCGTATGGCTCAATTGGCCCATCGGCGCGTTCCGCCTGAACGCGCGGAGCGAGGCCGCACTCAAAAGACTGCTCCCGGCCGGCGCGCGCCTCGTCGTCGCACGCAGTGAGCGCGCGTTCCTGCGCGCGCTCCCGGAGGCGACGCACGCGATCTGCTGGAACTTCGACAAGGCCTGGTTTGCTCGCGCACCACGTCTGCGCGTCCTCGCCACGCCGGCCGCCGGACGCGAACTGCTCCCGACCGACGCAGAGATGCCGCCCGGCGTCACGCGCGTGAACGGCGCGTTCCACGGACAGCTCATGTGCGAGACCGTGCTCGCGTGCATCTTCGCCCACGCGCGCGGACTCTACCGCGCCTACGATTTCCAACGCGAAGGCACGCTCTGGCCACGCGGCGAAATGTCGCCCTTCTGCTCGCGCGTGGCCGGCACGCACGCGGTGATCCTCGGCTACGGCAAGATCGGACGCACGATCGGCGCACGTCTCGAGGCGCTCGGCGTCTCGGTGACGGGCATCCGCCGACGCAACGTCGGCGACCTCCTGCCCGCGCTCAAGACGGCCGACTGGCTCGTCGTGGCGCTGCCGTCCGACACGGGCACGGACAACCTCGTGAACCGTCGTGTCCTCGCCGCCCTCCCGCGCCGCGCCGTGCTCGTGAACGTGGGACGCGGCAACGCGGTGGACGAGGCGGCACTTGCGGACGCGCTCCGCCGCCGTCGCCTCGCGGGCGCGTATCTTGACGTGTTCAAGCAAGAACCGCTCACGGCGGACTCCCCGCTCGCGGCGGACCTGCCCGGACTCGTCCGCCTGCCGCACATGTCCGCGTTCGCGCCCGAATACCTGCCGCTCTTTTTCAAGGAACTCGCCGACGGAGGATGGCTGAAATGAATGCGCGCTACGACGTGAACGGCGTCGAGGAGACATGGGAGGTGGCGAAGGCGTTCGCCGCCGAACTGAAGCCCGGCGACGTGGTGTGTCTCGAAGGCGACCTCGGCGCGGGCAAGACCACCTTCACGCAGGGCGTCGCCGCCGCACTGGGCGCGAAGCGTCCCGTGACGAGCCCCACCTTCTGCCTCGTGGTGGAACATCCCACCGAACGGGTCCTGCTCGTCCACATGGACCTCTACCGCCTCCACGACGCGGACGACGTGCTGTCGATCGGCTGGGAGGACTACCTCGCGCGCGGCGCGGTGCTGTTCGTGGAATGGCCCGACCGCGCGGGCGACCTCATCCCCGCCACCGCCCGCCACGTGCGCTTTACGCTCGGCGAATCCGAAGACGCCCGCATCATCGAGTTCGCGCCATGATCATCCTCGGCATCGACACTTCGCTCCGCTCGAGCGGCTACGGCGTGCTCTCCGTGGAGGGCTCGCGGATGCGCGCACTCGAGGCGGGACGCATCAAGAACGACCCGAAGCTGCCGCTTTCGGACTGCCTCCGCGCGATTCACGCGCGCGTCGCGGAGCTGATCGCGGGCTACGCGCCGGACGTCCTCTCCATCGAAAGCGTCATCTACGGCAAGAACGCCGGCACGATGCTCGTCCTCGGCGAGGCGCGCGGCGCCGTGATCGTGGCGGCGGCGGAAGCCCACGTGCCCGTGTACGAGTACGAGCCGCGCCGCGTGAAGATGGCGGTGTGCGGCAACGGCCTTGCAGAGAAGATCCAGATTCAGCGCATGGTCAAGACGCTCCTCGCGCTCGACGAACTGCCGCAAAACGACGCCGCCGACGCCCTCGCCCTCGCCATCACCCACGCGCACTCCAACTCCGTCCTCAACGCCCGCACGCCGATCTGACGTCGTAGTAGTACGAGCACCCGACGCCGTGGACGGTGCACAAGCCGCGCCGGGCGAATCACGGCCAAATGACCTGGAAGTCGTCGCCGGCGGCGGGGAGATCGGTTTCGAGACGCGCGATGAGCGGTTCCCAGTCCTCGCCGGAATCGATAACCTCGTCATCGGTGCCGACGATGGAATAACTTGCGCCGGTCTCGTCGGCCGTCACGAAAAGCGTCGTCTCGCCGTCGTGAAGCAGCGCCCCGCTCGACGACGTCGCGAGCAGCAGGATGGCGAGACGGATCGCCGCGCCGATCCGCGCGGCATCCAGCTTCTGCTCCTCCTCCTCGGACAACACCCGCGCATACGGCAGGTTGTATTCGATCCCCAGTTCGTCCGACTGCCACGAAAAGGCGAAGGAACGGCTCTGGAGCCCATGCCCTTCCACGAACATCTCGAGCCCATCGTCCGATTCAAGCTCCGCCAACGCGGCCTTGAGTTCATTGATCGTTTCTTCTTGTTTCGAACTTTCCATTCTGCACCTCTCGTTCTTGCCGTGTTTGCACTGCCCACAAAATTGCATCACATCGCGAAAAGGTCGTCAAGCGTTGCAAACGACTGGACCTTTCCCGAATAGGCGTTCGGCTTGACGCCAAAGGACGTGACCATGGTCAAGTGAACGGCCTTGCGCGTCTTCGTGGCCGCCTTGAATTCGGCCCGCTTGTTCATCAGCGCGGCATCGTCCGCCGCCGTCATCGCGTACAGCCCCGCCCAGTACTTCATCTCGCAGATGTTGATGATTCCATCCCTGCGGTCGATCAGCAGGTCGACCTGCGCATTCGCGTTGCGCCAGGAATGGACGTTCGTCAAGACGCCGCTGATGCCGAGCGCGTGCTTGATGCCGTCGATGTGCTGCAGGCACAGTCGCTCAAACGCAAGCCCCGCCCACGTCGAATGCACGCGGGTGTCCGCCATCGCGGACCAGTAATGCGGGTCGTTGGCCTTGTTGGACTCCATGAACCTGAAATAGAACAGCGTGAAGTTGTCGATGAGCTGGAAGACGGCCCCCTTCGTCTTCTTGCCGATTTCCGTGAACTTGCGGATGAACCCGCATTGCTCCAGAACCTTCAGGTAACGGCTCAACGCCCCGCCGTTTTCGAGACCGGCCACATCCGCGACCTCTTCCCGCGTCATACCGCACTTCTTCTTGGCCATCGCGGTTACGATGGCGAGGTACGGCTCGGGATGCTCGAAGAGCGACGCGTAAAGCTCGTCAAACTCGTCCTCGAGCTTTTCGCTGCCGGAAAAGAACATCTCGTCGATGTTCTGTGCAACGCTCTTGCCGCGTTCGAGATAGCGCCAGTACATCGGGACGCCGCCAAGGATCATGTAGCATTCCGCCAGCTGGTCGCGCGTGTAGGCCAGGCCCCGCGACTGGGCGTACTCTTCGCACTCCCTCAACGTGAACGGATCGAGCCGAATCCGATACGTCACGCGGTTGTGCAGCCCGTCACGGTTATGCACGATCTTTTCCAGCACCCACGACGTCGCCGACCCGCAAACAATAAGAAGAATGTCCTTCCTTGCCGACGCCCAGCCGTTCCAGAAGTTCTCCACGGCGGAAATAAAATTTCGATCCGACCGACCCATCCACGGAATTTCGTCGATGAATACGACCTTGCGCTCTGCGGCGCTCGCCTTGATGACGGTCTTCAGGTTGTCAAACGCATCGAACCAGTCCTTCAGCTCCGGACAACTCGGATGCCCCTGTTCAATCATCGACTGTCTGAAACGGGACAACTGTATCTGACGCGATCCGTTCTTGACCCCGGTATGCTGAAAGGTGAAACTTTGATCGAACGTCTCACGGACCAGAAATGTCTTTCCAACCCGGCGACGTCCATAAACGGCGACGAACTCCGAATCCTCGGATGCGAACGCCTCTAATAGCCGACTCCGCTCTTTTTGACGCCCAATCATCTGGCAACTCCAATCTCAAATGAAATGAACTGCCTAAATTGTATCACATCATGTCGGATTTAGTCAACAGCAAATATCTTTTCTATAAAAAATGATGGAAATGAAGAAATAATCGCATTCGCACAATACTGCTTACTAAATCTTACATATTAAAGATCTTTTAGTAAGCATGCCCGAGCGCCTTTCTTTCAGCAGGGGTGATCACGCCCTCTTTGACCTGCTTGTCGAGATAGCTCTTGAGCGCAGCCTCGGACTTCGCGCAGAAGGCCGCGCTCTCCTCCTTCGTGCAGAGCCCCTTCTCCGCCCGCTTGCGCGAACGCGCCATTGCCTTCTCCGCCCCGGTGATCGCCCGCTTCACGGCAACCGGCACGCGCGGCTGGCCGAAGTCCACCGCGATCCGCCGCTGCTCCGATTCGGGGAAGATGGAGAGGGGATACGTGGCCGTTGGCAGTTGATCGGTGGCGGGTGGCAGGGCGCGATGCCCCAATCGCGCCGTTGGTGTAGCGCGTTCCGCCAACGTGACCTGCGTCGCCGTGAGCTTGACCGGCCATCCCGCGACCACGTTTCCGGCGTGGTTCGTGTAGCCGCCCTCCGCATGGGCGGAGAGGGCAATGAACGGAAGCGACAGAAGAGATAGAAGAGAAGCTTTCATTGTTTTTGCCTTGTTGAAGGCTCAATATTATACCATATCTATCCTACGCCGGGACGATGGCTTTCACGCCGACGGGATTGTCGACGAGTTCGAGGAGGTAAGACCGCTGCGACGGATTGGCGTCGTCCACGAGCAGCCGCGTGGCGACCTTGCGCCGGTCGGGATCGAACACATGGCCTGCGTCCGCACAGCCGATGCGCCGTCCCCACGCGATCATCTTCCGCCCGTTCCGGTCGTCGCCGAAGAGCTCGACAATGCATTTCATGTTGATTTCGCCTAATCTCTTCATACACATTGCTTACACCCTCACTTACTCCCTCATTTACTCCATCATTTACTCCATCGCCCGCATGTTTTTCGGCGGACTTTCCAAATTTTACTACCTCACTGTCTATCGCATTATTCCTGTAGACGTTCATCCTGACGGCGATCACAGACTTCCCGTCTATGTTTTCGATTCCGACGTCAATTGGCACACGCGGCGAGCAGCCGTTCATGATGGAATTGACGATGCCGTCCATCTCCGCAAACACCTGATCGTGCGCGATGCCACGCACAGTCCTGTCGTTCGCCACGCCGAAAAGGATACGCCCGCCCCCTGCCGTTGGCGAACGCGACCACCGTCTTCAGGTATTTGATCCTGTCCTCGTTCGGGACAAGCTTGAATTCAAGCGAGTATGATTCGCCAGCAAGTATTTCGTCCTTCAGATTCATCGCCTTTGCTCCTTTCTCGCTTTCAGAGTTCGGTGCGATCCACATACCACCACACCTCATCATCTACATACATATTACAACTTCTCAATGGTATTCAAGAACGCGTCGATCTTCAAAGCTCCCTGTACGGCATCGCCATCTTTCAGGAACACCATGAAATACTTGTACTTCTGCCCCGCATTGTCAGCCCAGATGCGTCCAAGTTCCGCCTTTGCCTGAGAATCGCTACCATCCCTGTCTGCGCCTTTATACTCAACCAACACCACATTGCCTTTATCGGTATAAACCATAAAGTCAGGATAGTGATTTATAAAACCGTTGATGCAGAACCCCTTGCGGTCTTTGATCCGATGCCACCATTTCACGTTCTCCTTACTTGCGATTGCCTGAATCACCGAGAACTCCTCAGGGTTCATGTCGGCATATTCACCCGTGTACAACGATTTCTCAATATAAGTAACGGCAGGAATCGGCTGTATCGTCTGCGGCAACTTGTAATTTGCCTTGCACACCACGACGTTCTGATTTATCTTGTCGCTGAAAGCCAACCTCTTGTGTTGCTTCGCAAGTTTGTCTATTTTGTCCCTGACGCACTGGACAAACGACGGCAAGAGTTCCAATGACAGTTGGTTGCGCTCAGCGGCAGGAAGCTACTGCGCAACACGCACAACATAGTCCTTGATCTCCTTCTTCTGGCAGAAGTCAATCTTACTGTCAAGCTGTGTTGCTGCCATGTTGAGCAAAGCATTTATCCTGTCGTCAGTAGTCTTTGTCGCAAGTTGCGCGGAAAAATACTCAAGTTCTGATTTCGTCAGCTGCTTGCACTTTGGCGTAACATCCCCACTTTCGGATATGTCAACACGAACAGCTCCTGAAACTGCAAGATTGAATGGCACTGCGGCATCCTTCGCCGCAAGAGTGAATCCATCAAGCAACGCAGTCTCATTCAGAGGCACCAGCGATTCGTCGCCACCGAACATGCCGGCATCATCCTGCACCATGAACTGCGGAATCTCCAACTGCGCCGCTTCAGCGGCGAACTCTGGCTGCATGCGATGTATTTTCACGTTTGAAACTCCCAGATTAAACAAACCATCATCACCGGCTTCTTTGTTTTTCTGCTCGTAATCGTCACCCTGCGCCTCGGCTGTATTGATAATTTCGCCAATGGCGGCATCTGTATTCGTCTGCGTCTCCACATCGTCTTGTTTCGGAATATCGATGTTCTCCTTCTTCAACTCCCGCGCATTCACATACGAGATGATGTTGCTCCGCTTGGTTGGCGTAGCCGTCATGGAAAGAACAAAAGACGGATTCAGGTTCTGGAGCATGGCAATGCTCAACTCGCTTTTCGCATTGTGGCTCTCGTCCACCACAACAACAGGATTCATCTGGCGGATGACCTGCAGCAAGGCAGTATCAGGCGTATCGGCCAAAAGAAGTTCCTTGTCGTTGAACATCTCCGCGAAGCCAAGAAGGTTGCCGTTTTCCTGATAGATTTTCTTGTCGTCCTTGCTCTTCGGATTGGCGCGGATCGACGCATAGCAGAATATCGCTATGCTCAAGTTCTCCATGACATCCGCCGGCTTGAAGTTCTGGGCGTTTAGAAGCTGTTCCTTCGTATAGACATTGACGCATCCGCCAAAGTCCCTGTCGAGCCGTTGCCGATACGGATGGTTCGGATTCGACAGATTTGCGACGGTCTGCGTGAGAATCGCGTCGCTCGGCACAAGCCACACCACGAACTTCGTCTTTCCCGTCGGCAGCTTGTCGAACACCATCTTGACAGAAGATGCCGCGAGAAAGGTCTTGCCGCCGCCTGTCGGCACCTTTATGCACACGTTAGGCGCACCATTCAGGTCGTCGTGGTACAAAGGGACACCCACCGGTAGGGCGGTCGCCCCGCGACCGCCGCCCATCTCTTTCCCCGCCCAATACTCCTTCCACGCAGCGTTAATCCCGTCCGTCTTCATCAGCGCGTCAAGATATGCGTCAATGTCTTTGAGAACAAGCTTCTGGTAATTCTTGAGCTCCATCGTCAAACCTCCTCGAAAACCCAACGGCCATTTTTATCCGCTCCATCTCTACGAAGTGGCGTTTTCCGTTTAAGCGATGCTATTATTCGCTCTGCCTGTCGCTTTTTAACCGAAAGAATGTCCGCTAATTGTTTCGCTGTAATGCGATTATCTCGAAGTATCGCCATAACAGCCTTTTCTTCCCGTTCCGAGAGTGCATATCTTCCTATTAGGTCGTTCTTCCCGCTGTTTACACCGTCATTTACACCGTCATCCCCTCTGTTTACACCGTCATTTATACCGACATTTATACCGACGTCATGTCGGTGTAAATGCCTCACAGCTTCGGCCTTTTGCGTCCCATGCTCGTACCCAATACGTAAAAATCTATTACGCAGTTCAATGTCATATCCGTATATGAGAACCTTAAAGAACTCCTCCAGAGGAAGTTGCGTCTTCTCAACATTCAGTCTTGGATTCTCATAGTTCGCCCGCACAAGCGCATTTCTGAAATACCACGACTTCTCCTTGAACAGGGCATTCGTCACATCATAGCGCATGGAACGAAGGTACTTGATGGCGAAAACCGCGACGGTCCTCGTGTTGCCCTCTCTGAACGGATGAATCTGCCAAAGCCCCGAAATGAAAGACGCGAAATGTTCCGCAAACGCATCCTCGGAAAGTCCGCTGTAACGGAATTTCTTTTCTTCTGCGAAATCATACGCAAGCGATTCTTTCACCATGAACGACGGCGTATAGTTGACCGTATCACCGTTCAACACCCATTCTCGCTTCGTAAGCTCCACATCGCGTATCTTTCCGGCATGAGAGTACACATCCTTGAAAAGCCGGCCGTGCAATCCGATATAGTATTCCGGCGAAAAACGGAAAGTCGGAGAATTTATCGTCTCATTGATTCTACGCGCAACCTTGTCCGCCTCTTTTCTGTCATCCGGCTGATCATGCCCCTCCTTTGTTTCGTAGTAGGCATCAATGATCTTCCCGGCCTCCACCTGGGTTATCTCGCCCTCGATATTGCGCTTCGCGGTGTTGAGCAGGAAGTCGGAGACCTTCAAGCCGTCAACATCCTGCAAGCCAATGGCGGTAGCCCACCCGTAGGCACGCTCGCGCTTGTCGGGCTCTCCCGCTACAAGATATTCGTCAAAGTCGTTCATCCCCTTCACCTCCTCGTCACCAAGTCGTGGGGCATCTGGCGGAACTCGATCTTCAACGCCTCCAATGCGCCGCGATCCACGCCCTCTGCCACATACAGCGGCGCGTCGAGATCAACATCTTTCGATTCCCGTGCGCCGAGCAGGATCACCCCGCCGTCCATCCCTGGCTCGTTCGAGAACGTACACACCGACTCCATGATGGATCTCGTCGAATCCTCATGGAGAGACTTCGCCTCAAGCGAGTCAGTTTCGTCAAGTTCGTTCAGCAGCTCGAACAGCTTTTGCACCGAGTATTCTTCAATTCTCATTTCAGCCACTTCCCGTTTTCAGGCTTTTCATCTTCACCTGCCTCGTTCTTGATTTCTTCAGCGTTCATTTTAGCCCTCCGCCAGTATTATACCATGCCTCGCCTTCATTCCGCATGAATGTCCACCTTGGTCACGCCTCCCACAGCAGCTCTTCCAGAAACGCCTTCGCCCTTGCCTGAATGCCTGGAGCCTTCGACTCGCGCGGACCAGCAACATTGAGCGTCAATGCCGAAGACATCCCTAGAAACTGCCGCAACCACTTGAGAGCATCATCTTTCGCATTCGCAGCTGACATCGCGATCACTTTGTGCGATTTCATCATCGCAACCGCAGTATCTTCCGTCAGCTTGGTCCCGCCCGAAAGCGGCAACGAATCCACAAGAATCAACGTCGCGTGACTATCCCGCACATTGGCCTTCGTCCGTTCGCGATAGTCCTGTGCCCTGCCGCCCATCGAGGGATGTTCTTGCATTCTCTCTCGATGCTGCGTCGGAATCGTCCCGTCTTCTGCAATCCATCCGTGCGGTGCCCATCCTCCAAAATCAAGGCCAAGGGCCATCGCCGCCTCCAATGCACCACGATCCACCCCCGTCTGACCACCGGAAATGATCTTGACGTTCGCCACCCGTTTCGTGATGGGGGCATCGGCCGTCAATTTCCAAACAAGGTATCTCTCATGATGGCAATCAATTGGATAGCGGTACGGCTTGCCTACATCTTTCAGATCGGCTTTAGTGACAATTCCACAGTATTCATCAATCTTGAATACGAGCATTTCCTCCGTCGGGTTCCGCCCCGGCGGCAGAAGCGCAAGCAACTTGCGGTGCTTGGCATTGTCGTTTGTAATGCCTATCGTTTTCGCGGCGTCTGCCGGCAGGTTGTAGTAGCGACTCTCCCTGATCCATTTAAGCTGCCGTCTGCCATGGTATGTCCCATACACCGTCGCCTCCGTTATTGCCCTGGCAGTCGCGACGGGAACAAGTGCACCTTTGTGCGGATTGACATGTCCCAATAACGAGTCGAGATCACCATTGATGGACACGAGACGCGCAATAAAGTCTTTCAAAACGTCTGCATTATCTTCGTCGTTCGGACGCAAGGGGATTGCTCCTATATTGACCTTATCGATACTCTGGATATAGCGTAAACGACTATCTGGCTGTCCAGGCGCCGGGGGAGCCATCTCCACCCTTCCTTTGCCAGGGAAAAGAATGTATCCGCCAACAACTTCCTTCTTGTACGCAAACGAATCGACCGATGTCTCGTTCTGCGCATAGTAAATTGCGTCCCGATAACGGTGCATCTGATCGATGGCATCCTGCGGAGGAGCCCCTACGTTTGACCCGCTGATGTCCTCAAGGCGATACTTCGCGTCGAAAAGATAAGTCACCTGATAGCGGCCTGCCGAAGAATTTGTCAACCGAAGGACGATGTCGGGGTCCTGTGAACTCTTGCGCGAAATGCTCGTCGGCGTCAGCGTCCCCTCTACGCCATTGCCAACATTCTTTGCAGCCGTTCCCTTGATCTCAGGATTGTAGACAACACGCGCAAGCTCAACACCGTTCTCCGCCCTAAAAATGACGGTTGACTGCAATCCCGTGGACAGCAACTTGACAAAGTCGCCGTGGATCGCATCAGCTGGGGCAATCCGCGTTCCCGGAGGGAGAGCCGCCTCCGTAAATTCCTCCACCTTGAGAAAGCACCAAATCTCGTAGAGGTCGGCTATGTCCTTCGTCTCCATGCGGTTCACGCCCGCATGGATCATATAGGCGGCGTTTAGGATTGCAAACGTCCTGAAGACAGTAGAATAACCAGGGGCCCGCTGCAATGTCAAAGACAACTGCCGCATTCCCGCGAAAGGTCCGATGCCTCGCCAAAACGGATTCTTTACCAACTGACGCAACTCACGATCCATCTTCGCCATGGCTTCCTTGGCCGTGGCGGAGAGCTTCTTGCTGTCCTTCTCGCTGTCCCTTGCCAACAACTCCTTGCGCAAATCGGCATATTTTCGGGCAATGCTGCGAAGCGCAAACTTCACGAAACGGTTCTCGGTCGTGTCATGCGTGCTGGCCTCCCGTTCAATGCGATAGAGATGCGCGGGGTTGGACCGATGTTCAGCCAACTCGTTTTCAAGGCGTGGCGAGAGGAAAGTCAACTGGTCCGCACGGCGGAACTCCTCTTTGCCGCGCAACTTGCGCCGCGGACGCGAAATGATCAGACGGCACGCCTTGACAAATGGCTGCTGCAACCTGTCGAAAAGATTCCACCAGATCAAGTCCGCCGTCTCGTCCGACGTCGTGGACTTGCCAAACGTATGATACGTACGCCTCAAGTAGTCGTACGCCAGCATGGGATAGCGCCCCTCAATCTCCTCGACGAGCGTCCGCCAATCCCGATGATAGTCCAGCTTCTGAGACAACACCTCAAACGTCAGGACAAAACTCCGCTCGACATATTCCCCACCATCCAACCGCCTCCGATACTCGAACGCAAAGTCATAGCGCCCGACATCATTGCCGAAGTTCATCGTCCCGTAGATGACATTGCCCCTGTGCGCAAGTTCCTCCTCCGCCAGTTTCGCGGCGTGGCGAATCCTTGCGTTCGAGCAGCCTGCATTCATCTCAAGCCACACGTTATAGGGCACGTTGTCAAAGAAGAAAGGCTCTCCCCTTTCCTTGGACTTCTCACCTGATGCCAACAGTCCCGCGTCCGGCGTTTTCCCGTCCTGATATTCCAGCGTTACTACCGCTGAACAACCGTCAACCGAATAAAACGAATACAACCCCGCGTTGTCGATGTTGCTACGCGCTTTTCCGAGAACGCGCCCGAAATCCGCGACATCGAACTCAAGAGTGAAGTCATCGGTCTTGACGGAGAGTTTCGCCATGACGTACAACTACTCCCAATAACTCACAACACCGGCGCCATGCGAAAGTTCGTCAATCATGTGTCCAAGCTTGGAAGCACACGGGGATGCCTTGACCTTCACTTCGTCTTTAAGGAAATCCTCCACATCGCCGTCTTGGACGCTTGGATTGTCGATGGCAAGAAGTCCCTTGACGATTGTCTTGCGAAAGTCTTTGAGATCAAAACTGGCGAACGTCTGATCGTCACCCTCAATGCGCGAGAGAATCTTCAAACTCGTCGCCTCGTCAAGCGCCTGACGTAAACCGACGATACCGCCATTCGTCCGCTCGACACAGTAGATCATAATCTCGTTGCGCGAACGGTAAGCGATCTTGAACTTCTTCCCCTCCAGGGCCTCGTTGATGATCTTCAGATATTCAAGCACCTTGCCTCCGACAGCGGCGTTCGCGTCATACGCCTCTTTGCCGGTCAACAACGAGCATTTTGCGGCAGCGACAGCGATTGAACCAAACTCATAATCCCCTTCCCCAACAAGTTTATCCGGCGCATACATGTCGCTGACGTCGTTCAACTCAAAGGACATGGCACGGTCAAGCACTTTGCGCGAGAACGAGCACGTCGTCTCGTCCATATTGACCGTCCCCATCACGACAAGGTTTTGCGGAATGGAAACACCGCCGTCCTTCGTGAACACCTCACGGACATAACTTGCCCAAGTATCCAGATTGCCGCTTGTATCCTTGTACGGGGCAAACAGCTTTTCAAGTGCATTGTGCAACACCGAATTACCGTGATCGTCCCATGCCGTCTCCGACGCCCCGATCTTGACAACAACGTCCGTCTTGAAATAGTCGCGTCCACCGCCATTCACGGCCTTACGCGACTCAATCGCGCTCAAGTATTCTGCAAAGTATTGCTCGACGGGCGCAAGATTCATTTCGTCAAGACAAAGGAAGAACGGGATGTCGGGATTCATCCATGCCTTGACCAAGAACTCGACGAACGGCTTGATGATAAACTCCGGCGAGCCGATACGTGACTCATATCCCATCAACTCCGTCGAGTCGTGCCAATTGGGCCGCACAGGAATGATCTCAAAATTTCCGGGCTTCTGCTCGTCGTAAAATGGATGATCTTCCGTCGTTCCAGTCTTATAACGCGGACACAATCCACGCGCCAACTGCCGTACCATGCGACTCTTACCCGTCCCCGAAATGCCTGCAAGCAAGATAAATGGCTTCGTACGAATTGCTGCAAGAATATCAGAACGGACTTCTGCTTGTACTTGTAAATGCGCAACATCTTTTATATGAGCCAATTCCCTTATCATCATCAGGGGATCTAAAGTCCCCGAATACGTTTCAGGATATTTGGTGGAAAGATACCTCATCACCTCTTTAATGGCTTCGACTGATTCGCTAAACACAAAAGGCTTTATTCCCTGGTAAATATCGGAAAAATGCTTCACGCATTTAGCCACTTCTGCATTTAATGATTCCACGCCCGATATCCTTATGACATCGGTCATACGCTTGTCAAAGTTAACAGCAAAATATCTTGGCGTGCCTTCTCCATCTTTGTTGACACCCCCACAAAACACACAATCCCTTGGAATGAAGATTGCCTTATTTGTTACGGATAAATCAACATCCAACCACATAGATTGCAACCAATAATTCTTACTATTCAGAACAGATGTGTTAACATCTGCTGATCGCTTAACTCCACAAGTTTCAGGCAACATTAAGAATGCCGCAACTACATCACTAGGCGTAGGCTTACCTTCGACCCCAAACTTCATGCTTCGCGAACCATCGGCCCGTGGTTTTATTTCATAACTAGTCGCTTCATCGTTGAGAATGGCGTTATGCGCTGTACCATCTCCATCTACAAATCTAAAGCAAAACTGTGCAGTGAGACCATCTAGTAAAATAGGGGCCTGAAGGTTCCCACTACTATCGCGGAATCTCCCCCCAAGAAACGACTGTCCTCCACCAGTATTGGCATTGTAAATGAAATGAAAGTCATCTTCCTTGCCATCATACGTCTCATAACTAGAGACTTCAGTAAAGTAATACATTGCGCACCTCTTTCTTAGTGATTTGCTGTAGACCATTGTTTGATGCAGTTTGCCACATAGCGCGCCAACGCTGGTGGAACAGCATTACCAATTGCAAGTTCAACATCTGTCTTTGCACCAGGGAATGCAAAACTATCAGGGAATGTCTGCAAATAGCCACGTTCTCTCGTAGTTAATGCTCGCACACCATCTTTGATTTCAGCCTTGTCAGCGGGGTGCTTCTTATAATTGTCTGGGATAGGTCTATTTATGCCCCTAACAGTTGACGCCGGCTCATCTATTGAAAAGACCGCACGGCGATTATAACTTCTTGGATGCATATAGTAGAACTGCGTGTGAAGTGAATCGCCTAGGTAATCACGAACTGTCATTTGTTTTTTCGACAACCCACCGCGTAAAAACTCATCAAGAAAACCATCTTCAGCATTTAATCTTCCTACCAAAAAGAAACGTTGACGCTTTTGTGGAACGCCACAGCGACTCGCATCAAGAACCATTGATGAAAGACCATACCCCGCGTCGGATAGAATCTTCTTCATTTGGGGCAACGTCCTAAAACGTTCAATGTTGTAAACGTTTTCAAAGATAACCCATGTCGGTTTAACCGATACAACAATCTCTGCAAAACGTATCGTAAGATTAGCACGCTTGCCAAGTGTTCTTTTCCCTGCAATCGAATAATCCTGACATGGTGGCCCCCCTGCAATCAGATCGGGGTTAAGCTGTTTTACAGATGCACTCGCATCATCGCAGCTTAAATCCGCCTTAAAAATTGGGTGTTTGAAATTCTCCTTATAGATGGCAATAGCCGGATCCCAGTTGTCAAACGCGCCAACCACATTGAATCCTGCTTGCCGCAATCCGAGCGACATTCCACCACATCCAGAAAATAGATCAACGACGCGCATGAGAATCTCCAGCTTGCGTAGTTTTGATATACCACATCAAGGCTTTGCCAACATACCTAGCCAAATTCACAGGGACTGCGTTTCCTATCATGGTTTGCAGATGTGTTTTACTTCCATCGAATTTAAAGGATTCAGGAAAGGTCTGTATGTAACTCCGCTCTTTCGGCGTAAGGCATCGTGCCATATGCAATGGCGCCGAATCATTAGCATTTCCCTTGTATCCACTTGGGATTGGACGATCAACGGCACGTATCGTCATAGATGGTTCATAAATACTAAAGACTCCACGCCGAGTGTAGTTCGTTGGAACACGAAAATAGTATTCCGTGCCTAACTTGTCACCCAGATAATCATGTATCGTCATTGGTTGCTTGGCAAGACCTTTGTCTAATCTCGTGCCGAGAAAATCATCCTTAGCGCCCAATGCCCCAATAACAAACATACGCTTTCTCGTTTGAGGCACACCACAATACGCAGCATCAAGGATGCGCAATGTCAAGCCGTAACCAGCTGCCTTGAAATTGCCTATGACTTTCTTGAATGCCTTAGAATTCTGAATGTTTGCCACATTCTCCATCACAAAATACTTTGGCCTAATTGCAGAGACAATCTGTGAATAGTAAACAGACAGAACCGCCCGACCGAGGCTTTCATCCTGATGTCCGGCAGTTGAGAAATCCTGACAAGGTGGGCCACCGACAATCAAATCAGGCTTGTACTCCGCAATCTTTGGAATTGCTTCATCCAAGTCTGACAGGTCTTGCTTTATTATCGGATGGTTGAAGTTGGCTTTATACACACTAATGGCAGGTTCCCAGAGTTCAAAGCCTGCCTTCACCGCAAATCCGGCTTTTGTGAAACCGAGGGACATTCCGCCACAACCGCAGAACAAATCGACGCAAGCGAGCTTCTTCGCCTTAACGGGCTTGCGCTTGGTGGCAGTTCTTTTAGGCTCTATTGTCTGCTTCTTCATTCGCTCTCCTTTGCGAACTTTCTGAACAAGGGCTATCAAGGATGGGAGTTATCTGCATTTCGTTATTCAGTGTTCTTAACACTGTTATGTTTCCGAGGCCTAGAAGGCCTGTCGTAATTGTCTTTGACCAACTGCACTTCAATGGACGTTCTCGTCCGTTTGAACGCCCTGGACACTCTCGACAACGTGATACGTGAGAAGAGGGGCAATGCGTTAATGCCCAATGCTGGGTCTTTCCTACAAATGATCGCAAAAACGACTTTAGCATGGCCGGAATCCAAGGCGTCTGCATACTCAGCAGCACGATGCTCGTCACCAATCTTTTGGCGAAGAATTGACCGCAGCTTCTCTTTTGCTGACGCATTGACATTCCCTAAGAAATCTAAACTGTTAAGTCCCTGTTGGAACAAATGACTCAAACGAGACGACACGACACCAATCTTAACATGGATAAATACTGGGCGGCCATCTTCGACCCTATAGAGATCACATGGCTCGATGTTACCCACATCTCCGCCGAAATTAGATCTGTCTAGGCAAACAAATTTAGGATCACCACAAGCGACCTCTTCATTGTACTTCGACTCCACTTCCCAATCGTTGTCCGGGAGTTCTGGGGCAACGAACAAATCGTTCAGTTCGTTATTGAGACGCGTCAGATATTCTTTTTCAACAAAGTACCAAATACCATCGATGAAGTGGCACGACATAGAATTAAGTTCGGTCTCCCAGATAACACAACGATTCATCGAGTACTCTTTGAGAACGATGTCGTTATCGTCCACCAGCTGCATGTGACGATTCCGGAATGATCCCCACGTCAATTCAGACAGCTTATCACCATCATGATCCCAAAAAGATTCCATCAATAACAAGGAATAAGTCTTTCCGCGTCCGAATCGAATGCCGTTGAAATCATCATATTTTAGATTGTCCGGTACTGAAAGAATCAGCGTTGGGTCTTTCTCCTTGATCGCAGTGACCAGTTTGTTATTGAGTGTTTCAATGACATGTGGATCCGAAATTCGGCAGATGTTCCTAAATCCGGGAAATAAGTTTTTGTATTCGTCACTTGTGTACAACCGATACAATTGATCGCAAAGGGGACCAAGTTCATCTACTTTCTTTTGTGTCGCCACCCTGGCATTGTCCGATCCCGTAAGACTGGAAAACCATGTTTTAAACTCGTCTTTAACTGTTCCCGAAATCTTTTTGAAAACCCTGTCATTTTCAGCAACGTCAAAATAACTCAACTCCTCTACACTTGGGGCTTGGATACGATTTCGTCTAGCACTTTCTGGCTCCACGGAATCCATCGACTTAAGTTTATTTGCATCTGTCGCATTTAAGGTCGTCTTGATCCCAAAATCGTATTCATAACCATTGGGATCAAGGTAATGCGCTACGTTTCCAAACACGATAGCATAACCATGGCCATTATTCTTCAGGAAAAGAATTGCCCCATTCAATGACTGAAAGAGAGACTGTTCAATTCCAAGATACGATTTCCACCATGGTTCCCTCCCATGCGGCCTGTAAAGGAACAACAATGCCTCGTCCGGTATTGAACATTCTTCCAACTGGGAGAGCGGATGCCCATTTTTGAGAGCGTTCGTCCCGTAAAACCCCTCTTTCAGCAAATAGACGGATATCGTATTCGTTTTCTTGCTCATTGCTTATGTACCGCCTTTGCGCCCTTGCCGTATTCCCGCCGTTCAGACGTTGCCTTGCGGATTGAATCAAGGATACCAGGGATGATCTCAGCGCCCATCTTCGCGGCGGCAACGAACCGTCTGCACCATGTCATTTCGTACCGCCCTTCTTTCTTTCCGTGAGAAGCTTCCGCAACTGCACCTGAAGCTGTTCCAACGGCGGCAGCCCGAGACGGTACGTTGATACGCCGATCGGTTTGTCCAAGTCGGCAAGCGAATACTCGGCCACGATGTCGTTCCGGGATTTACAGAGCAATATGCCGATTGTCTTACCGTCTATCTCCGACTTGACCTGTCGATCCACCGCCGTCATGTAGAAGCCAAGCTGTCCAAGATCCTTCGGATGGAACTTGCCGGTCTTCAGTTCAATAACGATGTAGCGATGAAGCACTACATGGTAGAAGAGGAGGTCGATTTCAAACTCATCCCCTCCTACATTGATGGTCAACCCCTTGCCGACATAGGAGAAACCCGCGCCAAGCTCAATCATGAACTTTGCCACCTTGTCAACAAGCATCGCCCGAAGTTTGTTTTCCTTCATCTTTGCCGTTGCCGGAAGGAAACCAAGGTCATACTCGCCTTTCAACGTCTGCTCTGCCATGTCGGAATCAGCGGGGGGCATCAGGTTCTTGAAATTGGTTATCGCCGTTCCATGCTGGTCCGCATATCCTAGTTCTATCTGGTGCACCATCACGTCACGCGACCAACCGTTTTCAATGGCGAGAACAGCGTAAGCGATGCGATCTCCACGCGACTTCAAACGCTCCAGCAAAGCCAAGTGGTGGTACCATGGCAATTGTCCAAGCGGCGCTTGGACAATTTCATTTCGCTTCCAAGCTGCGGCGAACTGACGCATGTACATGAGACTCGAGCGAGACCATCCCTTCATGTCTGGAAACGCCGCCTTCAAGTCTGCCGACATCCTTTCGACGACCTTACTTCCCCATCCTTCGTTTTCCTGTTTCTCCAGAATCTCATGACCAATATCCCAATAAAGCAATGTCTGTTCGGAATTAACGAGCATGGATGCCTTGACTCGCGCCCGTTGGATTCTCTCCTTGATTGAACGAATCCACGCTTCATAACCTTCTACAACAGCAGTCATTGCCTCTGCCTTCTTCATGCCGCCTCCTTAACATCTACTTTTGAGGTAACATTTTGTGACCTCAAATCCGCAAGCTCGATCTTCACGCCGCGCCCGCGCTTCGCGAGCATGTCCAATGTCGCCACGCCGGGATAGGCGTCGATCACGATCAACTCCTTCTTCGCCCAAATACGGAACTGCGTCGCACGTTGTGAATTCACCCTGTAGCCGACTGCAATAATGACATCCAGATTGAAGAACTCCTGTGTACGAACAACCGAACGGCCACCCTCCGTTTGAACTGTTTCCATTTTGGAAACTGTTGCGTCTCTGGCGAGTTCTCCAGAAGCAAATATGTTCCTGACATGTTTGCTGATTGCCGCCTTCTGAACGCCAAACAACTCCGCAATCTTCAACTGCGTGAGCCACACCGTCTCGTTTTCAAGACGAACGTCCAGCCGGACGGTTTCGTTCGGTTGATAGACGACTATCTGGTTTTCAGCGGCGAGTTTCATTGGTTTTCACGTGGGGATAGTATAGCATAAACCAGAGCAGTTGGGGCGGCGATTCGGCGGCCGCGACGGAACGCGGCCCTCCCGGGCGGGCGACGCTCATCCTGAACGTCGTATCCGCAAGTCCCTGCTTCACGAACACCGCTTCGCGCTTCTCCGTGGTCGCGACCTTTCCTAGGCTCACCTGACGATGATCATCGTGCCCTTGACGGGCGCGTAGAGGCCGTCGGCCTGGGCCTTGAGCCGGATCCTTCGCCCGTTGTCGAACAAGCCGTAGAACGTGAGCCCTTCGCGATTCGCCGGCACGGCGGCGGACCAGTCGATGAGCTTCTCCTGCGATTTCACGTTGCGCGTGCCGAGCAGGACGCCCACCGTCGCACCGTCCGCGAACGTCGTCGTGCGGTTGCCGTTCATGTCGCCTACGCCCGTATAGCCGAGCGCGACGCTGCTCCATGCGTTCGTCTTCGCCGAGAGGTCGATGGACGAGCCGTTCTGCATCTCGCAGCCGTGGAAGCGTTCCGTGCCGTCCGTCTGGACCATCGCCGGCGTAAACGTGCCATAGACCTTGATCGGCAATGCGCCATGGTTGTAGGATCGATCGTAGCGCGCCACGTAGTTGCTCACGGAAAGCGCGCCCTCGGTGTAGAACGCGCCGCCAATTGCCTCGACATTGACAGACGGTGAACCGCCGACAGTGCCAGGATCCAAGTACAGGTAGCCGCCGGCTTGATAATTCAGCGTACCGTTTTCAATGGCGACTGGTATGTAGAGATTCGCGGCGTAGCCGACCTGCAGCGTCAGCATCTTGCCGCCGAGGTCGATCTTCTCCGTCCCGTTCGGAGCGGAGAACGCGGCGGTCAAGGATCTCCCCACCGTCAACAGGGAATCGGCGACAAGCGTCACGTTTCCGAATCCGTATTTGTCGGACGAGAGAGCCATGTTGCTCCCGGTGCTGGCGAGCTCTCCGCCGTTCAGGATGAAGCGCTTCTTGTAGAAGTTGGCGTTCCCGCGCACGTCGAACGTCGCATTCGTTACGACCGTGATCGTGCCGCCATCCGGACCCCAGCGCAAACTGGATTCGTTGCCGCGATTATTGCCGGGCGCATATCCCGTCCCGGCGGCGATGAGCACGCCGCCCGTGAACGTCTGGTTCGCCCGCATCATCGCCAGCCAGCCCAGGCCGTCCTTGACGAGCTTCAGGTTGCCGGAAAGCGCGAAGCCGCTGCATTCGATGTACGTGGCTTCGTCCGGCACGCTGATGTGCAGTTCGCCCGGCGCGCCGGTCGAGGAGTCGTTCACCGCCAGCGTAATGAAGTCGTAGGTGTGCCCGTCCGTCGCCGTCGCGCGCGTGGCCAGCGAGAGGGAGTGTCCGTTCAGGTCGACCGAGCCGAGGTTCACCGTGTCGCCCTCGTTCACGTGGGACGCCCATTCGGCGAGGCCGCTCCAGTCGCAGTCGTTTGTGAGGACGACGTTACTGAACACGATTGAATCGTAAGGGATGGGCTGCGAGGCCGGAATCTGCACGGCCATCTCGCCGGAGAAGTAGACGGCGGCGCTGATGCCGGGAACACCGTATTCGCCCGTGACCGCGTTGCCCATGAAGTTGGTGCAGGCCCAGTTGCCGGGCTTCGTCACGTCGTTGTCGACCGCCCCGGTCCAGTAGGCGTGCGCAACGGTGTTTTCGTCCGCGCCGTAGAAGATGCCCGATTCCGTGGCGACAAGCGAATCTCCGGCCTCCGCCGTGGCGGCGTCGAGCGCGAACGTCAGCGTCGAGAGGTTGGACGGCGCCGCGTTCCAGGCGACGATCTTTTCGCCCTTCGCGAGCGTGCGCCCGTGCAGGTCGATCGTCACCGTCGCGCCGTCCGCGAACGAAACGGTGCGGCTGCCGCCGGTGAATCCCGTCGAGGTGGTGTTCCACGTGTTGGACTTCGCCGAGAGGTCGATCGTCGAGCCGTTCTGCATCTCGCACCCGTAGAAGCACGCCTGTCCGTTTGCGTTCACCGCCGCCGGCGTGAACGTGCCGTGGACCTGAAGTTTTGCCGCGTTTTCGTTCACCGTGCCGGTGTATCCGGCGTAGTAGTCATGCACGATGAACCCGCGCTGCATATTCAGCGAACAGCCGATCAACCGCAGGTCAATCGTATCCGACCCGCCAAACGCCGTCAGGCCGGACTTCGATGAACTGCGGAACACGCCGCCGCCAAGGACCTCGACTGTCCCGTTTGTCAGCGTGTCGTTGATCATGTTGGCAAAAAGCGTCATGCCGCTTGCGATTGCCACCGTCAGCTTGTGTCCGCCCAGGTCCATGTACGGACCGGTGACGCCATCCTGCGCCCAGAGATGCATCGTTGTGGAAACGTCCAGGAAGGAGTCCGCCGTCAGCCGGATCTTGCAGATGCCGTCGTCAAAGCTCGTCATCCAGTCTCCAGTATTGGTGAGCGTCCCGCCGGCGAGGACGAACCGCTTGGTCGCATAGTCGGTGTTGCCCTTGGTGTCGAAGGTCGCGCCGGACATGACCGTGATCGTGCCGCCGTCCGGACCCCAGTAGGAATTGCCTTCCGGGCACATGTATCGCGGCGCGTACGCCGTGCCTTCCGCCACGACCACGCCGCCCGTGAACGTCTGCCCGGCGCGGCCCAACACGAGTCTGCCCGCGCCCTCCTTCACGACCTTGAGGTTGCCGGTCAGCGCGAGCGAAACAAGAAGTTCCCTTCCTTCCGGCACGACGATGTGGAGTTCGCCGGGATCGCCGGTGGATGTGTCCGTGATCGTTCCGAGGCCGTCGACAGCGTAGGCCGTCAGTTTGTGCCCCTTGAGGTCGATGACGGCGCCGGCGGCCGGCGAGGCGTCGCACACGAGGTCGCCGTCGAGCGTCGTGCTGCCCGTCAGCACGGTCGTGGTATCGCCGCCGTAGGTGAAATCTGGAAGCGCGGTGGTTCTTTTCCCGAACAGCTTCTTGGAGACCTTGTCGTACATGTACCCCACGCCGTCCTTGCGCACGGGAACGAGATCCATGAACACCTTGTCGCCTTTCGTGAACGCGGCGGAATAAATACGGTACGGTTGATACCTGCTATATGGCGAACCTTGGTTGTTGAACGTGAAGAGGTATGCGGTCTGGTCGAACACTTTCCCGTCGTTCAGCACCTCCCCCGCCGTTGCCGCATCGACCGAAATCGCGCGCTCGTATTCATCTTCGGTCCCGTTGAGTTTCGCGCCGTCGAGACCGACGATCCGGCGGTTTCGGTCGTTCAGGTAGTTGAGATAGACATCGTACTTTGAATTCGCGGTGTATGTTGGTCGGGTTCCTTCGGCTGGGTTCGCGTTCCACGAAAGGTAAAACTTGGTGCTTCCGCCGACATACCAGGTCTTCGCCGTGTTCTTCGTCTTCACGCCGAAGAGCGTGGAGTCATTTGAATTCTGCATCGGCATGAAACGGACACGTGCGCCCATGTCGTCGGACGGATAGAACCCGAGATCGATGTGAGAGACGCCGGAGCTGATCCTCGTGGATTGCAGATACTCCACTTGCGCATCGTAGGGCGTGCGGGTGCGGAGGACCGTTATGCCGGAAGTCGTGACGGTCAACGGCGCGACCGTGCCGGCGGGCTCGTAGATTTTGAGCGTGCCGGGCGAGGCCGAGGAGTCCGTGATCGTGCCGTCGCCGAACGCGCCGGAGATCCAGAGGGAGTGTCCGTTGAGGTCGATGGTCGCGCCGGATTCGAGGCGGAGGTTGCCGCGCGCCGTCCAGTCGGTGTCGGCGTCGAGCGTGACCGTCCCCTCGATGTAGGACTCGCCCGCCACGTCGTTGCCCCAGACGAAATCGGGCGCGGTGTCGTCCAGCTTCTGCGGCAAAAGCAGGGTTCCCGACACCTTGTCGTACATGTATCCGACGCCGTCCTTGCGCACGGGAACGAGGTCCATGACGATTGCGGCAGCTTTCGTGAACTGCGCGGCGTAGATGCGCCACCAGTTCCCCCCCGTCGTGTGGGCGCCGCCCTCTTTGCAATGCCCGAAGATGTGGATCGGGTTCAGCGTGCCGGAGTAGGTCCACTCCGTCGAGACCGGAAGGTAGAACTCGCTCGTGGAGGCGCCGCCATACGTCATGGTGGCGCCGTCGACGCCGGAAACCCTGAGGGCGCGTTCGTTGAAATGGTTGTAACGGACGTCGTACACCGAGTTGGCAACCATGTTGGGGCGCACGGTGGCGGCGGTGTTTTCCATTCTGCCGAAATAATATCCGCCGGATGAAGGGCCGCCGAAATACCAGCGCGTCCCCTCCGAGGATCTCATGCCGAAGAGGACGGTGTCGTTCTTCGCCTGCTTGGGCGAGAAGCGGATGCGCGCGCCGACGTCGTCTGCGGGCAGAAGCCCCGTGTCGAAGAACGACGTGGGACCTGTCGTGGCGTTCGCATCGAGGTACTCCACCTCGGCATCGTACGGTTTCACACCAAACGAGGGCAACGCCGCCACCACTACGCAAATTGCGACCGCGACACGCGCGGACCTCCCGATTTCCAACAATTTGAACGACATACAAACTCCTTCCTGCTAAACTACGGCCATGGAGAAAACACTTTCTCCAAAGATGGCGGCATTTTAGCATTCTTTTTTGTTTGCCGTCAAGTGACAATTTTGTGAAATTTCGGTGTCGCGTCCACACGCAACCGAATCTCCCGCGAGAGAGCCGCAAACGTGGGTTAGCGCAGTCCGTACTTCGCCTTGAGCGCGGCGAGCGTTCCGTCGGCGGCCATGCGGGCCAGGACGTCGTTGACGACCGCCAGCAGGTCGTCCTGTCCCTTCCGCATGAGAACGCCGATCTCGCCACGGGTGAACGGCGCGGCGAGAAGCGGGGCCGCCAGGCGCGAATCTCGCCGGACATACCACGGAGCCTCGACGATCTCCGTGATCATCACGTCGGCGCGGCCCTCGGCCACGCGCGAGGGAATCTCCTCGTTCCGACCATGGATCAGAAGCGTCGCATGTGGCAGTCTCGCCCGGGCGAACGCCTCGTTGAGCCCGCCCGGATTCACCATCACGCGGACATCCGGGCGGTCGATGTCGGAGAGCGCACGGAACCGTGCGGCGTCTTCGACCCTGCAGAGGATGGTTTTCCCATTGGCCAGATAGCCGTTGGACATCGCCATCGTCTTCTTTCGCGCGGCCGTGATCGTGATCCCACCGATGGCCAGGTCGAAGGTCGGCTTGTCGGCCTGCACGTCTGTGGCGAGCGTCGGCCACGACGTCTTCACGAACTCGGCGCGCACGCCCATTTCGGACGCAATCCGCTCCGCGACCTCGATGCCGAACCCCTCCCAGCGCCCCGTCGCGGGATCCTGCCAGGTAAGCGGATGGTAGTCGCCCGTGCTGCCCACGAGCAGCCTCCCCCTCGCTTCGATGCGTGAAAGGACCACACGCCCAGATGCGCCGCCGCATGAAAGATGCGGCGAGCGGCAGCCACTCGGGATCAGGACGAGGCCGCATGCGGTCGCGAGAACAAGAAATGCCCTGCAAATCCCCATATGGTCACTGCCGTGTGCTAATTGTTAACTGCCGTCTGTCGGCGCTCCGGCATGCGATCGGAAGCATTGTCGGTGTGGACGCTGAAGGTGGCGTCGACGTCTTGCAAATCAAGACGGTATTCCTGCGGGATTCCGTTCACGACATCGTCGAGCCAACCTTCTTTCATGTCGTTCGCCTTCGCCTTGAGCTTGATGATTGTGTCGTCGGCGAGCGCATCCCAGTCGGCGTTGGCGAACGTGTCGAACTTGGCCGCAGGGATTGTCGCCTTAAGCGAATAGTTTGCCGTGGCGGAAGTGTCGACGAGGAACGTGGGCGAATTCTGCGAATTGTTCAGAGTGAACAATACGCCCGTAAAGTCGAACGAATATTCGAATTTGATATTCCCCGTCTCGTCTTTCGAAAACGCGTACGTCTGGACGCGCGCTCCGAGACTGGTGGTGGAGAAACGCGCATTCCCCGGACCTGCGTTGAACGCGGTGCCGACGCCGCCCATTACGTTGGCGTCCACGCGCTGGCAGGCATAGCCCATCAGAGTGTTCGCCTTTATCTTGTCTGCCTTGGAGGCCTTTGCGAACGTGGCGTTCTTGTCGCCCGTGGCAAACTTGACGAATGCGTCGCACACTTTCACGAACGCCTTTTCTTTTTCTTCATCCGAACCGCCCAGCGGGATGCTGTATGTGACGTTGTCGATCGTAACCTTGGCGTCGCGCATGAAATCCTTGCGGAAGGATTCGTTCGGTTCGACGAGACACTTCGTGACGTGCGTCTTGCCGGAGACATTGCAAAGATTGTCGAAGGCGTTGTAGACCATGCGTCCCGTGCAATTTTTGTCCATACGGCGCTTGAGTTCGGCCGCAGGGTCATCACATTCCACAAGGCCGCTCTCCGGCACGCAGACGGCGGCGATTTGGCCGCCCGTCTTGCCAGAAAAGCCCAGCTGCGGCGCGAGGGCCGCGGCTTCGGCCGCCTTGCGCTCGAATTCCGCCTTTACGGCTGCGTCGACAACCCTGATGCGTCTGGCGGTCAGAGGCTTGCCCTTGCCATAGTCGACGAGCTTCATCGCAGAGAGGACGGATTCAGGGATCTTATCTACGCCGCCGAATATTTCCGCGATTGCATTACGGAAGAGCTCGCGTACGGCGTCGTTTGCCTCCGCCTTGATCTTGCTGCGGCCGACGTTGCCGATGAAGTCCCAGTGCTTCGTCGGGAGTATCTTCATGCGCTTGCCGCCCGGAGAATCCGTCTCGCTGATCTGGGCGATGCTCCTAGAGCTCTCGTTCTCTGCGAATTTGGCAAACTGCCGGTACATCGCGTTGTTTATTTCAATCGCCATGATTTATCTCCTTGATGAGTTGAAAAGTTGAATCAGCAAACGGATTTGCACTGGGGCGCGGTCGCCTACGTCCTGTATACACGGCGCGAGGGGAAAGGTTACAACCCGAGCGCTTTTCGTTCGCCGGCGGTGATGACGCCCGACTGGACCTGCTTGTCCAGATAGCTTTTGAGCGCGGCGGCGGACTTCGCGCAGAAGGCGTCGCTCTCCTCCTTCGTGCAGAGCCCCTTCTCCGCCCGCTTGCGCGAACGCGCCATTGCCTTCTCCGCCCCGGTGATCGCCCGCTTCACGGCAACCGGCACGCGCGGCTGGCCGAAGTCCACCGCGATCCGCCGCTGCTCCGATTCGGGGAAGATGGAGAGAGGGTAGGTGGTGGTTAGTTGGTAGTTGGTAGTTGGTGGTTGGTCAACGCAGGTAGGGCGAGGCGTCCCGCCGAGCCGCCCCGGAGAGCCGCCCTCCGCCAGCATGACCTGCGTCGCCGTAAGCTTGACCGGCCACCCCGAAACCACGTTCCCCGCATGATTCGTATAGCCCGGCTCCGCGCGCGCAACGAGGGCTAGCATCAAAAAGCAAAGGAGGCTCTTGAGAATGTTGCCAATGTGGAAATGTTGCCAATTACAATTCCCAACTCCCAATTGGGCATTGGCAACATTGACAACTGGCAACATTAGCAACACTGGCAACATTGGCAAACCTCCTCAATTCATCAACAACTTCTCGGAGACGTCAACTTTCATGTCTACTATTTCATCTTTCCAGCGATAGTAGCACACAAACTCGCGCCTAGACGCTCATGAAGCCGGGGCCGTTCCCGCCGAACTTCATAAACTGGGCCGCTTCCTCGTCACGGACGGCGGCTTCTTCCGCGGCGGGACGGAAGTTCTCCACCGTCTCGCGCCATTCCTCGGCCTTGCTGACGAACTCGTCCAGGCTCTTGCAGAACTCCTTCACCTCCAGGTCCTTGAACGGAAGGCCGCCGATAAGGGCGATCTCGCCGGTGTCCGGCAGCTTCGACAAGGCGACGCCAAGCGTCCCGTACACCTGCGTGTTCGCCTCGAGAAGCATCTCGTAGAAGGCCTCGCGCTTCTCCGGCGGCGGTTCGCCGATGACGGCGATGCCGATCACGGCCTCTCCGCCGGGCGACTCCGTGAATTCCATCGGGATGTCGTCGATCGTCATGGAGCAGATGCCGTCCTTGACTTCGATCCCTTCGATTCCGAGTTTTTCCGCAAACGAGGACATCAGTTCGTTCAGTTCCATGGTTGGCCTCTCCTTATTGCCAAGTTGTCGAAAGTTGCGTTGGCTGGTTCAAGTGCTCATTCGTGCACGACGATCGGCGTGGTGCTCATGGCGCCGTCGGTCTTGACCGTGGCGGTCCACTCGAAGGCAATCGGCAGCTCCGTGGGGCTGGTGTAGCGAATCGTGATGTCACCCGTCTCGTCGTCCTTCGAGAGGGTGTAGTCCACAGCGCTGTGCTCGGAAGAGAAAATGTTGTACTGCATGAGCCCGCGGTTGAGCGGGCCGAGGCCGGACTGGCTAAGCATGAGCATCACGTTACTGGCCTGCTTCGGATGGATGCTTCCGCACATCTCCACGACCTTGTCCCGCACCTTGGAGATGTTGGCCGTGCCTGTTTGCGTGTGGTTCGTGACGAAGCGGTCCTCGCCCGGGAAGGTAAAGCCGAATCCTGCGTCGGGGCCGCCCTTCAGGAGAGGTTCCTGTGAGCCATTGTAGTTGTAGCCGCCCGGACGGTCCAGGTCTGCCTTGATCATCTTGAAACCACCCTCGACCGTCTCGAGCTCATCGATCGGCATCTGGCCCTGCGAGGCGTACTGCGCGGGCGGAAGGGGCTTGCCGTTCTCGAGGAAATCCACGACTTCGTCGACCGTGCCGCCCGTCGTCTCGAAAACGAGCGAGGCGACGTTTGCGATCTTGGAGTGGTTTTCGTTCAGTTCGTCATCCATGCTGTTGAAGAATGCGCCGAGTGCCTTGAAGTCCCAGTCTCCGGTCGCACCCGCCTTGACCATGTCGGGGAGACACACCCTGATGAAGTTCTCTGCGGTGAGCTGGCCTTCCGCGTCAAGCGCGATGACATCGTCGAGGTGGCGCAGGATACGACCGAGAAGACGCGTCCTGTCGCTCGGAATCAGCTGGCGGTTCTTGACCGGAATCGACTTGTCTTCGGCGGTCCTGCACATCGGACAGAAGAGGTCGAACACCTTGAAGACGCATTCGCGCTTCGCGGGCGGGATGTTGGCCACCGTGTTGCAGCACGAACCGGTGAAGCCCTGGCCGACGAAGCGGCTCGCGCCGTTGTTCGCGAAGCCGAATATCTTCTCGCCGTCCGTCTCCTTGAGATTCGCCGAGGGATTGGCGGCAATCGACTCGAAGACGAACTTCTCCAGTGCGTCCCTGCCGTTTATTGCGTTGGAATCGACATTGAGCTTAGACGGCGTGTCGGCGATGGTGTAGTCGTATCCATCCAAGCTCGTGCCACTCTGCCTGATGGCGTTGTACCCTTCGGTGAGGTTGTCATGCCACGCGGCGAACGTATCCATGAGCTTCAGTCCGTCGGCGAAGTTTTCGGCATTCTGGGCGAAGCGTCCGCCATAGTCGAAGAGCCGACGCTCGCGGCTTTGCGGATCGAGCGTTTTCTTGAGCGCCTCATCGTCGCTGCAGCCGGTCACGGTCCTGATGAACGCGAACGCCTTCGCGAGCATCGGAAGTTCGGCCTTGTTGTAGCCGGTGGCTAGCGCCTTATCCTTGACGACGGTCTCTTCAAAGCGGCGGGACTCCTCTGACATGAAATACAGCGGGGTGGTGCTAACGGTGCCGTCGACATTGATCGTGGCGGTCCACTCGAAGGAGAACGGCAGCTTCTTGGGGCTGGTGTAGCGAATCGTGATGTCTCCCGTCTTGTCGTTCCTGGAGAGCGTGAAATCGACGGCGGCGTGTTCGGAAGAGGCGATGCCGTATGTCTCAAGACCGCCCTTGAGCGCGCAGATGCCCGCTTGCGAGACGGCGAACAGGAGCGCCGTCTGCTGGCGAGGGTGCACCCTGCCCGCGAGCGATTCGAGCTTGTCGAGGATCTGAGGGATGTTGCCCTTGTGGACGCCCGCGTTGGCCTTGAGCGAGGTGCCGTCGGGGAAGGTGAAGCCAAAGGCGAGAGAATCCTTGTCCTTGATGAAGAATTTGTCCTTGTTCTGGGGGTCGTCCGCCGCGCCGTAGTCGTAGGCGCGAAAGAGGTCGCCCGCCCCGTCGCCGTCGAGCTGGGCGCGCGCGGCCTTCGTGGTGCCGTCCAACTTGTAAATGTCATACGTCGCGTTGGTCATGTATTTCGGCGGGGCGACGCGCTTGCCGGTCCTGACGGCTTCCACGGCCTCGTCGACCGTGCAGCACGTCTCTTCCATCACGAGCCGGATATTCTGGCCGAGGTCTTCGACATTGTCTTCGTCCAGGCCGAGATCGCGCATTTTCGTCTTGGCGACATCGTCAACGTTGTGCGTGAACTCGTTGAGTCCGCCGATCGTCCAGTCGTGCGAGGGCATGTCGGGGCAAAGGGTCTTGACGATGTTCGCCTCGGTGAGCTCTCCTTTCGCCATGAGCGATTCGATTTCGGGCAGGTGGCGCAGGATGCGGCAGATGACGAGGCTGGAATCCCTGACGCCGCGTTCGACGAGGGGCATGGCGTAGAACGCCTTCGCGTCCTCCTTCGTCTCCGGCAGCGGCTTCGAGAGCTTGTCGAAGACGGCGAAGATCGCGCCGCGCTTCTCCGGCGGCACGGACACCATAACGCCCGTGAAGTGGGCCTGGCGGTTGGTGCCGAAGAAGCGCATCGCCGCGTTGTCCTTCATCCCGAAGAGCTTCTCGGGGTCGGTCCCGGAGAGGTCGTGCGCGCCGTTGATCGCCAGTTCCTCGAACACAAAGCGCTCGAAGCCGGCCGAGGTGTCATGGGTTGCGTGGTGGGAATAGAAGTTGAGGTCGGTGAACGATTGCGCATTGGCGAACGAATTGCCGTCCGCATTCTTCGTTTCGCGCACCGCCGTGAACCAGTCCTTGAAGGAATCCAAGAGGCGGAGGCCGTTCGCAAAGTTCTCCGCATTGTCAAGGAAGCGCCCGCCGTATTGCATGAGGCGGTTGGGCTTGGAGTTCGGCTCTGCGACGGCCGTCAGAGCTTCCAGCTCTGACAGGCCGGTCGCCTGGGCATAGAAGTGCGCGGTGCGCGCGAGCTTCGGGAACTCGGACTTCACGAAGCCCATGTTGAGCGCAATCCCCCCAGCATCCGCCGACTGGAAGGTCGCGAGCTTGACGGCGTCGATCGCGGCCTTGACGGCGAGGATGCGCCGGGCCGTGAGGGGCCTGCCCTTCCCGTAGTCCTGCATCTTCATGGCATCCTTCACGTTGTCGGGGATGTGGTCAACCCCGCCGAACATGTTGCCGACCGCATTCATGAACGCCTCGCGGGTGATGTTGTTGGCTTTCTTCAGGCTGGCGAGGCGCCCCACACCGATGCCGACCCAGTCGGCGGACGTGGGCTTGATGGTGCGGTTGACGATCCCGCCCAGTTCGCTCTCGGAGAGGCGAGCGACCGCCTTCTCCTTGCCGGCCGCGACCGCGCCCTCGGCGAATTGGACGAACTGCTGGAACTGCGTGTCCAGGAAAAGATTCTGGTTGTTTATGGTGCTTGGCATGGGAGTTCTCCTGTTTAGAAGTTGAAAAGTTGAAAAGTTGAAAGGGGCCGGGGCGCTGCCGCTAGGCGACGATGGGGCCGGCGTCGCGCTGCGCGGCGATCTCCTCCTCAACGGTCGGCTTCAGGTTCATCGTGAAGTCCATCATGCATTCTTTGGCGTTGATCTTGAACTCCTTCGCGAATGTGTCCACTGTCCGCTCCAGCTTGTTCGCGTGGAATTGCCGGGTGCCGTCGGGCATGTCCTCCTTTTCTTCGAAGAATGCCGCTCCCTCGCTGTCGTCGAATTTACTGAAGTCCAGGTCCGCGAGGCGGTTGAATTCGTCGCCCTTCAAGGTGTAGTCCAGCGTGCACTTCCACCTGCTGCCTTCGCCAACGGTGATTTCGTCATTCAAGCCGTCGTTCGTGGTATTGTCCTTGATGTCCGTGAGCGGATTGTCCATGACGTAATGGAGTGCGATTCCCCCGTCACTGCGCTTTTCAACCGTGTAGCTCCTGCTTTGCTGATCGCCGACGAACCACTCCCCGAACGCCTGATCGCTTTCTCGTGGTTCAATGGCGATTTTCGAGCCCATCTGCGCTGCCTTTTCCGTCTCCTGGGAGATCATGGCCATCAGCAGGTGGACCTTGTTCTTGTCCGAGGCCTTGGTGAGGCCCTCGTAGGTCGCGTTGGCGTCGCCCGTGACGAACTGCGCCAGTTCGTCGCGGGCCGTCTCGAACTTCGTAGTGAGCTTGAAGGTATTCTTGCCGTTTTTCAGGGTGACGTTGGTGCCGCGATAGATGTCCGCCTTGAACTGGCATTCCTGGCCGGTGACGATCTTCTTCATTTCGCCGCAGATGTTCCAGTTCATCATGGCGTTCGCGTTGGCGCTCAGGCTTTTGCCGAGCTTTTCCTCCGGCTTGCTGGCGTTGCCGAGCTTGGCCCGGAGAAGGTTCTTCATGACTTCCGCGCCCTGTCCGCTTCCCGTCACGGTCGCGTTGATGTAGTCGTCCGTCCTCTTGGCGTTGTAGGCCTCGGCCGCGGAAACGATGTCGGAAACCATTTTATCGCCGCCGACAGCCCTCATGTTGAGATTATCGTCGATGAAGGGGATGGGCTTCATCTTCGGCTGGGAGGGATTCATCCGATTGATGTTCTCATTGACTGCGGCGTCCAGCCCCCGCAGGCAGAGCTCGCACTCGTCGGCCACGGACTCTGCGCCCTTCCGGATGTCCTCCGACTGGCCGTCGAGCTGCTGGAAGTCCTCCGTCCTGCACTCGCGGTAGAAGGCGAGCAGCTGCTTGGATGTATTGGAATTCAAGATGTTGTGGAGGTCCCGCAGCGCGACCTGGTTGCACTGGGACATCGCCACGCTTGTCAGGAAAAGGCGGGCGTTGGTTCTCTCCTCGGGGGCTTCCAAATGGTTCGCCACGCCGGAGGACACCATCGCGTCGTCGAGCGCCCTGTTGAGATCCGCGACGGCCTTGTGGATGCTCCGGGCCGGCGAGGAAGCGGAGAGGTCGCGGATCTGGTCGAGGGGAATCTTGGCGGCCGCCTCGGCCATCTTCGTGAACAATCCTCTGGGGAGGGTATTGCCGCCATGTTCCATCAGAAAAGCCTTGCCCGCCGCCACGACCGCCGGATTGCCGTTCGAGGCCGCTTTCAGCTCCTCCAGGCTGGCAGCGATGTCTCCAACCTTCTGCCGGATGTCCGCCTCCGTGCGCAAGTCCGAGGTTCCGGTGTACAGGATTTTCTTGGTGATGTTCTTCGTCACGATGTCCATAACGTCGGCATCGCCGTTGCAAGCCTCGAGCGCGATCCGGACAAGCGGCTCGGCCTTGGCATTCGGTTTCTTGCCGAATTTCTTCATGCATGTCTCGACGGCGGACTCGATTTTCGCGTCGATCCCGCCCGCCGCGTCCGCGCCTTGGTCCGCCGCGGCCGCGGCCTGGTCGATCGCGGCCTTGACGGCGAGGATGCGCCGCGCGGTGAGCGGCTTGCCCTTGCCGAAGTCGGCGAGCTTCATCGCGTCGAGGACGCTCATCGGGATGTTCGACTCGCCGTGGAACAGGTCGGCGATCGCCTGCTTGAAGAGGTCGCGCACTTCGTTGTTCACGTCGCGCGATGCCTGGCGGCGGCCGACGTTGCCGATGAAGTCGAATCCGGTCTTCGCGACGATCGTCCGGCCCGCGAGCGGGCTGGTGCCGGCGACGGTGTTCTTCTCGCCGCCGATCTGCGCAATGGAAGAGCCCTTCTTCGCCTGCGTCGCGAAGTCGGTGAAGGCCTTGAATGCGTCGTTGTATCCGTTGATTCCGAGTGGCATGGATGTCTCCTGTTGAAAGGTTGAAAGGTTGAAAAGTTGAACGGCGGCGGAAATGCGATTACCGGAGGTCGTAGTGGGCCGTGGTTTCGATGGTTGTGTCCCATGAAAACCGGAATTTGTCGGGGATGCCATTCGCCACGCCGTCGAGTTTCTTCGTGCCGTCGGGGGCGTCCATGATGGCGGTGAGGTTGGAATCGTCGAACTGCGTGAAGTCCTGCTGGACGAAGCGGTCGAAGTCCTTGGCGTCGATTTTGATCATCAGTCCGGTGCGAATCGTGCTGCCTTCGCCGAGGTTCATGGTCCGGCTTTTTCCCTTGCCGTCCGCGGCGATGATCGACTGGGGATGCCGGGTTCCGTTGAACTGCACCGTCACCGAGCCGTTCTTGTCAAGTTCAAGCGTGATTTCGCCCGGCTGCTTCATGGCTTCGTTTCCGAGTTCGTATGTCTTGCCCGCACCCTGGGGATCGAGGTTCCTGGACTCGGTTTCGTGGGAGATTCTGTCCATTTCGCCGGAAAGGAAGGACATGACGATCCAAGCCTTCTTCTGCTGCGCGGGGTCGAGCTCTCCGAATGACTTTTTCTCCCCCTTCGTGAGGAGGGAGGCGATCTGGTCCCGGGCTTCGAGGGGATCCCGGGAGAGTTCGCCGCCGCCGGGGAGCTTCACCTCCGGTCCGGTTGCGCGATCCTTTGCGAAGGCGGTGTCCTCGAACCGGCCCGCCGCGAACTTCTTGCACGCCGAGGCCATGGTCCAGTTGAGCAGCGGGAAGGCGGTTTGGTTGCGCGGATGGCGGATGGCGTCCCGGGGGTCCATGGGATGCGGCCCCATGCGCTTGAGATACAGGTCGCGCACGAACCCGGCCGCCTCGCCGTCGCCCGGCACGATGTTGTTCGCGTATTGCCGGCGTTCGCGTTCGCAGGCCGCGGCGGCGGCGGGGACGATGTCGCGGGTGATCGCCTTCTCCTCGGCGCCGTTCCTCATGTCGATTTGGCCTTCGTAGTCGGAAATTCCCCTGCGGAGCTCATCGCGGGTCGCGCCGAATTTCAAGTTTATCGCCATGTGCATCATGGACAGGACTTTGGCGTGGGTGCCGCCTTGGCCCTGCACGTGATACCGCAGACCGCCTTTCGCCGCGGATTTGTCGAACTCGCCCATGGAGATGTCGTTGTAGATCGCCAGGAGCTTGGAGGCGGAGGGGGCGCTCAGCGCGGCCTGAATGTTGCGGCAGGCCGCCGTTCCGCACTTGTCGAGAACCAGACCGGCGATGAAGTCCCGGCAGACGTCTTTTTCGTCGGCGCCGTCGAGCGCGTCCGCCTTCGATTCCACGGAGACGGCGTGAACCGCCTTCTCGAATTGCGCGACGGCCTTGTGCAGATCGAGGGCGCTCGACCTGGTGGTGATTTTCGCGACGCTGCCGACGGCGGCGCTCCGGCTCAGCCGGATCATCGCGGCGAAGAGTCCCTGGTCCAGGGACTTCCCGTTGAGTCCCTTGAGCGCGTCCACGCCGCGCCTCACGATGGTGTCGTCGCCACCGGCCGCCTCGCGGATTTCGTTGAGATTGCCGATGATTTTGTCCACCCTTTTCCTGATGTCCTCGGCGGAGCGGAGATTGTCGCCGGACCCGTTGAGCAGTCGCTTGATGTTCTCCACGACGACTTCGAGCGCGTCCGGATCGGCGCCGGCCCGGTCGATGGCGGCCTGGACGACCTCGTCGATCTGCTCCGGCGTCGCCAGGATGCCGTCCCTGTCCAGTTTTCCATAAACGGCGGCGGCGTTCGCCCTGGCCTTTTCCAGGGCCGTTTCGGGGGTGAGCGGGGCCGGCGGGGCCGGCGGGGCGCTCTCGATCGCGGCCTTCACCGCCATGATGCGGCGGGCGGTGAGGGGCCTGCCCTTGTCGTAGTCCTCGAGGCGCATCGCGTCCCAGACGCCGGACGGGACTCGCGACTCCCCGCCGAACATGCCGACGATCGCATCGCGGAAGAGCGTGCGCGCTTCGTTGTTCGCCCTCTGGTTGGTCCTGAGGCGGCCGACGTTGCCGACCCAGTCGCCCTTCGCGGCCGTGATGGTGCGGCCGGCGAGTCCTCCCGCCTCGGCGTTGTTCGCGCGGGCGATCGACTTGCCCTTGCCCTCGTCCACGCGCTGCTGCGCGAAGTCCGTGAACATCTTGAACGTGGCGAGGCTTGCGTTGATGTCGAGTGCCATGGATGTCTCCTGTGTCCAGTTGAAAAGTTGAAAGGTTGAAAAGTTGAAAGGTTGAACGGTTGAAAGAGGAAACGCCGCGGGGCCGCTAGACGCTGATGAAGCCGGAGGAGGGCAGGCCCATGGCGGGGGCCTCCTCGTCGCGGGCGGCGGCCTCTTCCGCGGCGGGGCGGAAGTTCTCCAGCGCCAGCCGCCACTGCTCGACCTGGTTCACGAACGCCTCGAGCTCCGCGCAGAAGCCGTCCAGCTCCACGTCGCGGGTCGGGATGCGCCACTGCAGCACCACCTCGCCGGTGTCGTGAATCTTCCCGATGGCCCGGTCCTGCGGGCCGAACGTCTCCGTGTTGGCCTCCAGCAGCAGGTCTAGGAACGCCTCGGTCTTCTCCGGCGGCGGCGGTCCCACGACGGCGGTCGCCAGCAGCGCCCCGCCGGCGGCCGTCTCCGCGATCTGCAGGGGGATGCCGTCGATCTCCAGGGCGCAGACGCCGTCCTCCACCGTCAGCCCGTCGATGCCCATTTTCGCCGCGAAGGCGGATGTCAGTTCCTTGAGTTCCATGGTTGCCTCCGGTCGATTCCGTCAGATGTTCACGGAGTTGAAGAGGCAGGCCTTGCCGATCGTGTCGATGTCCTCTGCGGTGAGCGGGCGGACGACCTCCTTGCCGTCCACGACGAGCGGCTTGAATTTATAGAAGTCGGACGCTTCGTCCTTGAACGGAACCACGATCTTCGCCGTCTTGCCGACGAGCTTCTCCTTGGCGGCCGCGGAGAAATCGGCCCAGTTTTCGGAGGCGTTGAGCTTTTTGTCGCCCTGGTTGAGCGCGTCGATGACGCCGTAGAGCAGGTCTTCGGACTTGTCCGGCGGGGCGTTGTCGCCGACGGCCTGGTTCGCGATGCGTTCGAGCTCGGCGGCTTCGGCCTTGGTCAGGCCCGTCCCCTCCTGCGCGGGCGGCGCTAAGTGCTCTTCCTCGAATTTCGTCAGCCGCATGCCCTTCTCCTCCATGCAGGCGCCCGGTTCCTCGCAGTGGGCGCGGAACGCGTCCATCTTGCCTTCGGCCTTGCATTCGAGATAGACGTCCACCATCTTCTGCGCGAAGAGCTGAATGGTCTGGGCGATGTATTTCTTGAGCGGCTCGATGTCGGTGCCGCTGCTGTCGAAGTGGGCGCGCTCGGTGTGGATGAGTTCCCCGCCGAGAGCCAGGAAGAGCCGGTGGTTGAAGCCGTGCTCGAAGTCGCCCAGGTTCCCGTTCAAGGGCTGGTAGTCGTCGGCCTTGGAGCCCGGCATGCGGAACTCGAAGCGGTTGTCGTGCCAGTTCGACACGTCATCGCCAATCTCGAGGTTGTACGCCAGCGTCGGGTCGAGACGGATGAACGACGTGTCCTCGTTCTTCGAGTAGGTGTAGTAGCCGAGGGGCTTGCCGGTCTTCTTATCCAGGGCGGGCTTGCCGAACTCCAGCCCCTCGAGGAAGTCGAGCGACTTGGCCACGTGGATGAAGAGCTTCGTCATACTCGGCGTCTTTTCGTTCTTGTTGAGCGCGTCGAGCTGGGCGCCGGAAAGTCCGGCGATGCCGAGATCCTTCTTGATCGACTCCAGCTTCTGCCGGTAGGCCCCGACGCTGAAGCCCGTATTGGCGTAGATTCCCGCCTTCTCGACGATGGCCTGGATGCGGCGCTGCGTGAGCGGCTTGCCGGAGGCGACGGAGCCGTCGCTGTTCAGCTCGAAGTCGGCGGCTTTGAAGACGTCGCGCCCGAGGATTCTCTCCAGCTTTGCCATGAAATCGGCGGAGAAGCGCGTCTTGCCGTCCTTTTCGGTCATGCCCTCGATGCCGAAGCCCTGGCCGAGCGCCCTGAGCAGCTCGGTACGCGCGGCGTTGTTGTTGGCCTCGGTCGCGGACGAGCGAAACATCTTGCAGAAGAGGCTGCCGAGCTTGCCGTTCCGCTCCACGCCGCCGCCCTGTTTGATGTTGACGATGGCGTCGGCGTTGCCGAAGTCGATGTTCCTGAATGCGCCGAGCGCGTTGATGTTGAAGTCTGCCATGTTGCCGTCTCCTTTTTATGGTTGAATGGTTGAAGCTGTTTCGCCCTGTTTACGCGCGAATCGCCGGAAGGTTACAGAACATGGCGCGAGCTCAATGTTGCCAATTCCAATTCCCAATCCCAATTGGTCATTGGCAACATTGGAAACTGGCAACATTGGCAACAATCCTCAGTTCCCCTGCCGCGAGTAGGCCCGGATGCCGATCTTGATGTCCTTGACGCCCGACTCGATGAGGTTCATCGCCCTGTCGCGGTCTGCGTCGATCGCCGAGGCGGGGATGACGATGAGCCAGCGGTCGTTCCAGGCGCTGCGGCCAACGAGGCGCGTGGACTTGAAGTCCGCCCCGGCGCGAAGGGTCGAGTGGCGGCGGATCGTCGCGGTCGAGTCGCTCGTGCCGTCGAGGCCCGAGAAGGTCGAGATCCAGTCCGTCGCGTCCAGCTCGTCCGAACCGACGGTGTAGGGGAGCGGCATCACCTGGTCGACGACGGTCCAGCTGAGGAGCGCGCGGTCCGTCCCGGCGGGCGAACGCATGTAATCGAGGCCCACCGGCACGAGGTAGATGTTCGGCTCCACGCCCGCGCCACCGGGCAGCTGGTCAAGGCCGACGAGATCCACGCCGACCGCGTCGATCTTCGTCGCGTAGTCGGAGCTGGAGAACTGTCCGTCGCCGAACTGCAGGGTCTTGCCGAAGAAGTTCTCGGCGTTGTTGATCGAAGTCGAGAACTCGATGATGTACCCGGGCTCGCGGCAGACGACGGCGTTCGCGCTCGCCGGCGGCTGGCAGTGGCGCTGGAAGTTGGAATCCGTGAGGATGTTGTCCACGCGGTACTTCGCCAGCTCCTTCCGCCAGGCCGCGTCGCCGTCCGCGCCCTCCTTGATGCGGAAGAGCTCGCGGCGGAGCGAGAACCACTTCGCCGGCTTGTCCGGGTTGTTGATGCCGAGGCGCGGCTTCAGGACGGCCCAGTTCGCCTTCATGCGGTTCACGACGTCGTAGAGCCCGCCGTCCGTGGTCGCGCTGTTGATCGAGACGCCCTCCTGTCCGAGCGCGCGCGTCGCGATGATGTCCGCGAGGAACTGCTTGCCGGCCTGCGGATCGGTGGAGAGGAGCCCGGTCTCGTAGTCGTAGACCTTTGCAAGCTCCCACACGTAGCGCTGCGCGGTGTCGAACGCGGTGGTGTACTTCGTGAGCGCGATGTTGCGCTGGACGCGGTTGTACATGTCGAGGTAGCGCTGCTCCGTGGCGTTGTTCGCGACCTGCTGGCGCCAGAGCGCGCGCTGCTCCAGCAGCTGTTCGCCCTTCTCCACCTCGGCGCGGTAGGCGGCCTCGGCCGCCGACAGGTCGGCGAAAGCGGGCTGGATTTCCAGAAGCGCGAGGTTGACCGCCATGGCCGCCTCGTCGATCTTCCCGCGCATCTCGTCGTAGGTGCTGCGGATCTTCTCCTCGAGGTCGTAGATGCCCTTGACGCCCTGGATGACGGCCGCCGCAATCTTCTTGTGGTAGCGCAGGTTGTATTGCGCGGACATGTACCCCGCGATCTTCATGAGGCCCGACATCTTGAGAGCGGTTTGGGCCGCACTCGCCGTGGATCTCGGGTCGACGATGACGGTCATGCCCGCCCCCTGGACGCTGGGAATCGAATTTTCGGTGAAACTGGATTGCAGCTTCAGGATTTCGATGCCGAGAGTGCCCAGTTCGATTTCGTGGTCGTTCTCCATCGGGTCCGTCTTGAACGTGGAAGCCACCACGCCGAACTCCACGGCGACCGTCTGCCAAAGCGACTTCTCCATGCTGTGGGCGAGATTCACGCCTTCCTTGAGGATGGTCAGCTTGGTGTCGTAGTTGGTCATCACCTCCTTGACCTTGAGGTAAGCCTTGAGGTAGTTGCGGTAGGCGGCCTGGATCGAGCCTTCCGCGCGGCGCGAGCCGGTGATCGTGAGCGGCTTCATGCGGATGCCGCCGTCGTTCACGACGTAGTAGATGGGAATCTCCTCGTAATAGCCGGGCTTCTCGTTGCCCAGCCAGTCGCGCTCGTTCTTGTATTTCCAGCCGAGGCCGACGTAATGGCCGGTGTCGCGCTCCACGATCTTGTAGGAGTTGGTGAAGGTTGTCTGCAGCGAATCGATGATGCCGTAGGGCGTCAGGTCCATGTAGGTGTAGTTGTAGATGTCCGGGCCGTCGTATCCCTGCGGATAGGTGCCGCCCGCGCCGATGTCGCCGGAGTAGGGGGTGCCGTAGATGGCGATGAGCTGGTTGTTGAAGGCCAGTTCCTGCTCCTCCACCTCCTTGATGACCGACTCCTCCTCCTTCGATATCTGGGCAAGGCGGCTGCCGCATTCGCTGGCATAGCCGAGGACGGTACGGCAGTTGGCGAGGGACTTCTCGGCGCGCTCGAGGATCTGCTCGAAGTGCGAATCCTTCTGCGCGAGGCGGTCGGGGTCGATGTCGAACGGAATCGCGTTCTCGGAAAGGCCGAGCGGATTCGCGCCCGCTTCGAAGCCGTTGAGCTTATTTTCGATGACGCGGACGGACGAGGCGAGGACCGGCAACTCCGAGGCCGTCACGCGGTTGATCTTCGAGATGCCCTTGTCCGTGAAGGCCTGGTAGGGCGCGTCGTTCGTCGGCAGGAGCGCGTTCACCGTCATCCAGCTGTAGGCGGCGGCCATGCCGGTGCGCGTGGCCCATTCGCCGTAGCCGAACGCCTGCTCCTCGTCCGAGTCGAAGTAGGCGGCCGCGGCGTCCCCGCCGTTCTCCTTGTAGGCCTTGCGCAGGGTGAGGTCCATCGCGTCGGTGCCGGCCTGGACGAGCTTCACGGCCGCGTCGGCGAACTTCTGCTCGTCCTGGTAGTCGACGTTCATGAGCTTCTGGTCCATCAGCATCTCGCCCATCGCGGCCGTCCAGTCGAAGTACGGGTTGCGGAGGAGACGGTAGTAGCCGGTGAGCGCCGAGAGGTAGTGGCCCCAGGCGTCGCCGTGGCCCTGCGGATACTGCGCCGCCGCGCAGTTGACGTCGAGGATGCCGTCGCGGGCGCGGATGCCGTAGTTGGCGACGTACGCCGGCTCGCCCTCGGTGATGCCCTTGGTGAGGTTCCAGGCGAGGCGGTTGTAGAGCGGCGCCTCGGTCATGCGCGGGAACGCCGTCGCCGAGGTGCGGCCCCGGAGCAGCGCCAGCTCCTCGTCGAGGAGAGACGGCACCTGGTTCGCGAACGAGAAGGTGCCGGACGGGAACTGCTGGCCGTCGGCACCCGCCGAAATGAGCGGGTTCTTCGCGTCCGAATACGCCTCCGCGCCGAGGAGCGAGTAGAACTCGCCCATGCGCGTCTGCGCGAGCAGGAGCTGCTTCGACATGTCGATGTTGTTGCCGCCGGACGCGATGAGCAGCGACTCCGCGCGGTTGAAGACGGTCTGATAGAGCTCCAGCAGCCCGACCTCGGAGAGGTTGTCGTTGTTGAGCGCGACGTCGCCCTGGTAGGGACGGCCGATTTGCTCAAGCATCGTGAAGGCGATGTCGCTCGGGTTGTTGTAGAAGTCCTCCACGCGCTGCGCGAAGGGCGTGAGCGAGTTGAGGACGCGCTGCAGCCACCCTTCCGCGAGCTGCTCGTCGGCCCACGGGCTCCAGAACTGCTCGTCGCTCGTCCACTCCGGATGCGCCGCCGCGAGGAGGTTCCACGTCTGCGATCCCTTGACCGGGCGGTAGCGGAGCGTGTAGTAGGTGTTGACGTAGTCCTGCATGTTCGCCCCGTTCTGGCCGAGCTGCACCGAGACGAGGCCGGCGTCCAGGGCCTTGTCCTTCCAGTAGGAGGTCCCCTTCTCCGGCACCGCGCCGTCCGCGTCGGGCGTCGTATAGCACCACTGGAACTCGTATTTGCCCGCCGTGGAGCCGAGCGGCGTGCGGTAGAGGAGCGTCAGCTTCTCCGAAAGCTTGTTGAGCGAGTCGCTCAGGACCGCGATGCCGTCTGCGTAGAGTTCGGGGACGACCTTGACGACGTGCATCCGCACGGGCAGCCCTTCCGGCACCTGCGTCGGGTCGGGGTTGTCGTTCTCGATGAGCGTGACGTAGCCGATCCCCGTGCCGTCCGCGATGAGCGCGTAGTGGTCGCGCGCCAGGTAGGTGTTGGCGGCGGGGCTCTCCTCGGTCTTCCAGTCGAAGCGGCCCTTTACGAAGGCGACCGCCACGGACGTCTCGTTGGACGCGACGTCGTCCCACTTCAGGCCGAGGTATTTGTCGAGCCCCAGTTCCTCGTAGCGGCTCTTGGCGTATTCGAGGCGCGCGTCCTTCACTTTCACGACCCTGCAGTCGTCCTCGTCCCATGTCGCGAAGGCGGCGCCGGGGATGTCGGCCTCCTTGCCGGCGAGGACCGTGAGGAGCGTGCCGAGATTGCTGAACTCGAATTCGCTCACGGTGAAACGGTTCGTCACAAGCACGGAATCGTCGTTCGCGATCTTGTTCAGCCAGTTGGTGTAGGTCGCCCCGCTCGGGAAGGCGAGCGTCATCTCCTTCTGGCCGTCGGACGGGATCGCGATCCCGAAGTTCGTCCGGGGGGACGGCTCCACTTCCGTCACGGCGAGCGAGTCGGCGGCGGCGTTCCAGGCGGCGACCTCCACCGCCTTCTGCACCGGGTCGAGGACGCACAGCGCCTTGATCGCGTCGCGCTCGGCGTCCGTGAGCACGTTGAGTTCGAGGTAGGAGCCGCCGGACTCCTTTTCGACGAGCTGGCCGACGAGGTTCATCGTCGCATGGAGGCCGGGGTTCAGGATGCCGCCGTCCTCGACCGTCACGTAGAACCTGTCGGAGATGGAGGGCGGCAGGCCCGTGAAGTAGTACTTGCCCTTGCGCAGGAAGGTCGTCCCGGACGCGCCGAGGACGAAGCCGTATTCGTCGGGGAAGCTCGACTTGACGGAAAGCGTGTTCGTCGAGGTCTGCACGACGGTCGGGTCGATGAGCTTCACCACGGGCGCGCCGTCCGAAGCCCCGACCGCGACGTCAGCTGGCGAGGGATTCGGGTAGCAGACGGCCATCGACGCGGCGTTCCACATTTCGGGAAGCCCCTGCGTCGCCTTGGTGAGCACCTGGCCGATCTTGAGCGTGGGCACGTTCGTGGGCCAGTTCACCGTCCAGTACCAGTTGGCGGCGGCGGTGATGTTGGTGACGTCGCCCAGGCTCGGGTTGGCGACGTTCCGGCAGGCGAGCCACGCGATCGGGGTGCCGACGGCGGGCTGCTCGGCGAGCGACGGGAAGTAGAAGCCGCTCTGCATCGGGTAGCCGTACTTGGCGGCGGTGACGCCGTCGCGCCGCGCCCAGAGGCCGTTCTTGCGGTCGCGGTAGGCGACGGCGTTGTCGTCGAAGCCGAAGGCGGAGGTCGTCGCGTCGATGGACGTCTGGCTGCCGGCCAGGCGGCCGATCGGCGCCGGCGGCAGCAGCTGATTGCCGACGAGCGCGGCGCTGGCCATTTCCGGATAGAAGATCGAGGTCCGCGTGACGGTGAACGCCTGCATGCGGCCCTTGCCGTTCTCGGCATACATCACCATCACCAGAGGCTCCCTGGAGGTGGCGTCCCTGTTGAGGTCGTCGCGGATCGCCCAGACGACGTAGCCGTCGCTGCCGGCGTCCACGAAGGCGTGCTCCTCGTTCGGGTTGTAGCCGACCTTGCTCCAGTCGTTCTCGTAGTAGATTTCGGGGGACACGCCGTTCTCCGCCCTGAGCTTCAGCTCGAACGGCCTGGGAGTGCCCGCGCCGGCGATGGCGCAGTTGTGGCACGTCAGCACGTTGCCGGCGTCGTCCGTCGCGGTGCGGACCGTCCCGTCGCCGCCGAGCGTCGAAAGGTCGTCGGCGGTGAAGCTGAAGTCGTAGAGGGCGTAGTCGTCGCCGTAGCGGATCGCGAGACTGTCGAGCGCCACGAAGGTCGCGGAGTCGCCCGCGGCGGCGTCGGACGCGCCGTAGGTCACCGTCACGCCCCGCCCCATGGCGGAGCCGGAAACCGGGACCTCGATACCCGTCCACTCGCCGGGCTTGATCGGATGGGCGCCCGCCGCCACGCCGTTCGTCGTAAGCGCCACCTGGAAGCCGTCCGAGCCGTCGGACTCGAGCATCGCCTCGACCACGACGTCGCTCGCCGCGCGGGGATTGCCGAAACTCCACCGGGCGAGATGGCCGGCCGTCGCGTCGCCGTCCGGCGACACGTAGCACGCGAATCCGAGGATCGCCGACGGCGCGTCGGCCGCGAGCAGCCGGCCGCCGAGATCGACGGACGCCGTCGAGTTCGTCTCGACGAGCAGGAGCGCGCGCCCGCCGCAGGCGGTCATCGCCGGATCGGCCGAGCCGAGCTGGGACGCGAGCGTGATTTCCGGCAGGAGCCCGGGCACCTTCGTCGCATCCCACGTCACCCGGTAGTTCTGCACGAGCGCCGGATAGCTGACCGGAACGGGCATCCGCTCCGTCTGGAAGTTCGCGCGCCACCACACCTGGATCTTCGCGTTGTCAACGCCATTGACGCCGTAGATCGCCGACTGGAGCGACGCGAAGGGGTCGTCCTCCTGGTCCTCGGACGACTGTTCGGCCTGCAGGTCGTCGAACGTCGGGATGTCGGAAGACAGGACTGGCGAGCCGCCGGGACGGTGGTAGAGGCGCGGGTTCCAGTTGCGTCCAAGGGACTCCGGCTCGTAGATGAAGCCGGGGAGTTTGTCGTCCACCCGCTCGGACATCGCCCGCGCCTTCGGCCCCGCTTCGAGGCCGATGCGCGGAGTCAATTCAACGCCGACGGGCCACTCGAAGACGGTCGGCGTCGCCACCGCCGCGTCGCGGTAGTCCGTCAGCTCGACCGGGAGATAGGACGGACAGCCGCCGCCGCTCTCGTTCGAGACCTTGACGAGGACTTGGCCGCCGTGCGCACCGTTGAGGGTGAGTTCGCCCTTGTGGGCGTTGTAGGTGGCCGAAACATCCGCCGGCAGCTTGAATCCGGTCGTCGCCACGTAGTTCGTCGGCACCACGATGGGGCACCCCGCCGGCATCCCCGAGGGCGGCACCACGACCCGCAGCGGATTCTCGGGCCAGCTGACGAGATACCAGTCGTGCTCGAAGTTCCACTTCGTCTTCATTGGGTCTTCCGTCTGCCAGAAGACGTCGACCTTCCAGGGCATGGCCATGCCGGAGGAGCTCGTAGAGACGTCCGTCGGCGCGATGGCGAAGAGCTTGCCGTGGTCGGGATCCGTCATCTCCTTGCCCTGGGCGGCGGTGTATTGCTCGAGATACGGCGAATAGGGGTCGTTGTTCTCGGTCGAAAGCCCGGCGGCGACGGCCGCATACAGCCGCTCCGCCCCGTAGCCGCCCCCGGCTGGCTTCAGGCACTCGCCGACCTCGGCATTCAGCGTCGTCACGTTCGGCGGGCAGATCTCCACGACGATGTGCGCGACCATGTGGTCCTTCGTCTCGGTGTCGTAGTAGGCCAGCACGAACTGCCCCTGCGGGCAGTCGATCGCGCCCGTCTCCTCGTTCGTGCGGTAGCGGACGGTGAGCATCTTCGTCGTGGCCGGGTTGTAGTCGATGCCGTAGACGACGTTGGAGACGCCGGGCGCGGTCTCGGCGTATTCGCTCTTCAGGAGGTTCGGGTCGCCGAAGAACTTCACGAACTTGCCCGTGAGGTCGATGAACGCGGCGGAGTTGGCCTCGTCCACGCGCGTCGCGAAGATGCGGTAGGGACGCGCCGACGACGAGCTGCCGACATCGTAGGTCTGCGTGACGGTGGCTCCGCCCGTGCGGACCCAGGTCACTTCCGTGGCGCCGCTCGCGGTGAAGATCACCCGCTCGTATCCGTTCGCCGCGCCTGTGTTGAAGACAATCTGGCCATTGGCGATCGCCGTGGCGTTCGCGGCGACGGTCGCCGCCCAGTCGATCTCGTCCGGGGCGAACGGAATGTCGGTGCAGAAGTCGCCGAGCTTGGCGTCCGGCGGCTGCTCGGAGAGCGTCCGGCCGATCGTCCACGCCGCCAGTTCCCACTTCATCGCGGCGTCCTTGGACGAAACGACCGTCACCTTCTCGCCGGGCGCCGTCGGCGCTTTGACGGTCGAGATCGGATACGCCACCGTCGGCTGCGTGTAGCCGGCGCTGCCGCCGTCCGGGTGGACGTAGACGGGCAGCTCCACCTCGCCGAGCGTGAGATCCGTGTCCGCCGGCCCGTCGGCAAACGCCGCAAAGGCGCTCAGCAAAAGCGAAATCGTCACTCTTCTCTTCATAGCTCTGTTCCTTTAAATCCTGTCTGAATATTTTACGTTTCTGTGCGTTCTTCGTGGCTCAAAACCAACCTTCAAGTCAATTGCCTTCCTTGCCGATGAACGGATAGAACGTCACCTTGAGCCCGCCGTCGTCGGACGTAGGCGCGCGAACCTTTTCATCCTTGCGGCAGTACTGCACGACCGCCGGGCAGCGCAGGGCCCGCGAACCCGACGCCTGGCTCGAGATGAGCGCGACGCCGTCCGACGGCGCGGTGGCCAGCACCTGCCCGCGCAGGGCCGACGACACGGTGGCCAGCACCGTCGGCTTCGCCCGCGAAAACGCCTTGACGCCGTTTCCGCGCAGGAGCCGCGTCCGTTCCTCCGGGCCGACCACGAGCGGCGAAACCTCCACCTTGCCGGCGCCGGGCGCGGTCACCCGCCCCGCGACTTCGAGCTGCGACACCGTCGCGTCGGCCGACACCAGGGCGTTTTCGGTGGCCAGGCTGCCGACGCGGACGTCGAGCGCCGCCCCTTCCGCCGTGAGCGCCCGGTTGACGGCGGCGACCGGCCGGAGCGCGCGCCTCGGCTTGAGCTCGGTCGCGAGGCTGGCCGACGTCCCGATCGCGAGTCCCACGTGCGTCACGCGCCCCGTCGCGATCAGCGCGGCGAGCGTCTCGTCGCCGAACGCGTGCACGAAGCTGCCGTCGGCGTTCACGGTCACCTCCTGGTCGTCGATCTTCCAAAGCGGGGTCGTCGCCTCCGCCCCGTCGTAGACGCGGAAATGCATCTTCTTCGTGTATTTCTCGTCGCTTGCGGCCGGACCGCCGGCGAGCAGGTTCAGCTGCCCACGATAGACGAGCTTCGCAAGGCTGCCTTCGGGCGGTGCCCATTTTGCGTAGAGCGTGACGGCGGACGGCAGGCCCGTAAATGAGCCTTGCACCAGTGCGTAGTTTGCGTCGAAGACCTGCCGCCCGTCCTCTGTGAAGTAGCCGAGGAACGTGTAGTCGCCGCTCCGGGTCGCGACCGGCGGCTGGTCGACCGAGCCATCGAGCGTCGCCCCTGCGGAGACGAATGTGACGTTGTAGGCGTCGGAGTTCCGCGTGACCTTCATACTGCAGTTCCGGAACGCCGGACCATACAAATTCTGCCAATTGACCACGTCCTGCCCCTTCATCTCGTATGTGACGGAGCGCGTATCGGGATTGAGGGTGAAATTGGTCGTAAAAGTCGTGGCGTCGAAAAGCACCCCCGGCTTGTCCATGACCGTATTCACGGCGAGAACGGTTCCGTTCGCGTCGTATTCATAGACTTTGACGTTGCAGATCCGGCTTCCATCTCCGTAACTGCCCCCGCTTCCGTAGGTGAAAACCGTTGCAGATGCGGTCATGATCATGCCGGCCTGTATCTCTTCGTCCGAGATTCCGCAGTCTGAGAGCGTCACGCTCTGCGACAGCGTGCTTTCCTCGTAGGTCGCCCTGAACCAAGACGCCACATTGTCATTGTCAGTCCAGATTCCGAACCTGTTGTCGGGATTCTTCCAGTTGGCGGTAATCGCCGTGCCTTGACCGTCCTTCAGAAGTTCGACCTCCACTGCGGAAGCGGAGAGCGCGGCAGCCATCGCCAGCATTGTCCAAAGTGTCTTTTTCATTTTTCAGTTCCTTTCCGGCGGTCGCGGGGCGACCGCCCTGCCGTTATTCCTTCACGCCGAAGTAGATGAACTGCGCTTTGACGAGCGTGAGCTCGCCGCCGGACATCGTCAGCCGCACCGAATCGCCGCTTCGGACGGGAACCGTCCAGATGAAGCGGCGCAGGCCGTCCGCCGTGCCGAGCGTTCCCTGCGGCGTCACCTCGGCGACGAGCGAGTTGTCCTTGGCGACGACGTCGATCTTCAGCGTCGTGGCCTTCGGATTCTGGCATCGCGCCTGCAGCTGGCAGAACCCGTCGCCTTGTGCCGTCCACGTGCGGACCGCGCTGCCAGAGATCGTGCCGGCGGCATCCGCGTCCGCGCCGCCGCCGACCGTCATCTCCGCGAGGTTGGCGAAGGCGTCGCTCTGCGCGGCGGGGAGATTGCCGCCGAGCCAGTCGAGCGTTCCGCCGGAGACCGCGACGTGTTCGAGGTCGATCTCCTTGAAGCCCTTGAGCTCGCCGGCCGTGAACGAACCTGCCGCGCGCGCGTCGAAGGAATTCGTCACCGAGATCGACTGCGCGGCGACGTTGCCGATGGCGATGGCGTCGCCGTAGAGCGGCATGTAGTCGTTGGAGCCGAGCAGCTCCACCGAGGCGGCCGTGAGCGCGTAGGGCGCCATCGTCACCGCGATGCTGTCCGGGCCGAGCGCGTCGACCTTGACGCCCGTCACGTTGTGCGCGAGTCCGTCCGAGCCGTCCACCGGCACGGAAAGCCCGAAGACGCCGTAATCCGCGGTCTTGATGACCATGTTCGTCGGCACCGCCTCGCCGTCGCTGTAGGAGACCGTCACCGCCGTCGTGACCGTCTGGTTGGCCTTCGGATGGCCGCTTGCGTCGTTGAGGACGCCGTCCAGCTCGACCGTGACCGGCTCGGTTCCGACCGCGAGGCGCACCGCGCCGCGCGTCGGCGCCGTCCGCACCGTCTGGAGCTCGTCGAGGATGAAGGGAATCTTCGCGAGGTCCGGATGGCCGATGAGCGTGACGCGCGTTCCGTCGCGTCCGACGGCGCGGACGTTGTCGTAGCCTGGGTCGTGGTAGATCTCCGCCGCGTCCTCGTTGCCCGCGCGCGCGCCGCCGAGCGGCGGATGGACGACGTGCGTGACGCCGGCGACGGCCTGCGTGACCGCCGCGCCGGACGAGACGAACACCTGGGCCGGATCGACGCCGACCGAACACCAGTCGAACGAAGCCGCGTCCGCCGCGCCGGCGCTGATCGTCCCCGCGCCGCCGGCAGGCCTTTCGGCGAAGATGCAGTTCACCGCTCTTACCGCACCGGCCGCAGTCGCCGTGCTGGCGAGCGACAGCCCGTCATTCGCCTTGTTGCACGCGAACGTGCAGGAGATCAGGCCGAGCAGGGCGCCGTCGCTGGCGCCGATGCCGCCGCCAGTCCCAGTCGCGGCATTGCCGCTGAACGTCGTATTGACGAAGAGCGCCCGCACGCCGTTGCCGAACAGCCACACCGCGCCGCCGCCGACGGAGGCGGAATTGCCCGCGAACGAGCAGGCGTCCACGGAAAGATCGGAATCGGACGTCGCGGTTAGCGCGATCGCGCCGCCGGCGCCGGACGTGCGGTTTCCGATGAACGAGCACGCGTCGATGTCAACGGACGCGCCGTTGATGCAGATTGATCCGCCGGCGCCGTCCCCGGGATTGCCGCCTGAGAAGTTCAGGCTCGCGAACGCGAACGCGCCGCCGGCGTCCGACGCCCCGCCCAGGATGTTGAAGTGCCGCGAATTCGCCCCGGCGACGATCTCGACGCCCTTCTTGCCCGGTTCGAGTTCGCTGAGTCCGTTGACCTCGAACGACCGCACACCCGCCGGGATTTCGATTTCCCGCGCGAGGCGGATGACCCTGTTGGTCTCGTCCAGCATCTCGAAGGTCACGCGCCGGCGGCCGTCCGTGCCGACGAGGAGCGGATTTTCGGCGAGCGCGTTCACCGCGTCGCGCAGGGTGACCGCCGTGTTGCCGTAGACGCCGAGCGTGCTCGCCGCGTCGCCGGACGAGGTGACCGAAAGGATTTCCGGCGCGACCTCCCAGCGGGCGTGGAGCGTGAAGGACTTCGTGTAGGGCGACATCACCATCGTCGGCTTGTAGTCGGGGCCGTAGACGCACGTGCCGTCGTCCGTCCAGAAGCCGGCGAACCGGTAGCCGGCGCGCTTGACGCGCGGGTTCACCCCGCCCACCTCGATGTCGTCGAGCGCCTTCATCGCGTGTGCAAAGGGCTGCTTGAAAGTGGTCGTCACGGCCGCCCCCGTCGTCGCGTTCGTCAGCCCGAGGTCGAGCGTGACGTCCACCTCGAGGAAGTTCACGAAGGCCTGCGCGTCGAGCGCGTCGCTGGCGCGGTAGGGCGAAATGCTCAAGCCCACCGACGGCAGCACGTAGAGGCGGCCGCCGGCGCCCTGGGCGCAACCCGCGCCGCCGTTGCCGCCGCTGCCGGCCGTGGAAGATTTCTCGCCCTGCTCGTTGTCGTGGCTCTTGCCAGCCACGCCGTCGGCCCTCTTGCCGCCGCCGCCCGAGACGCCGCCGCCGCCGTTGCCGCCCGCGCCGCCGCGGATGGTCCACTCGTCGACGACCCGGACGCCCTGTCCGTCGTAGATGAAGAGGTTGAGGTTGTCCGGATCGTTCCAGTCGTCCACGACGACGAACGAGCCGGAGCCGCCGCCGCCGCCGGAACCACCGCCGCCGCCGCCGCCGCCGATGGCCATCGCCGCGCCGCCG
>CAMKJU010000016.1 GCA_946413265.1 uncultured Lentisphaerota bacterium | reverse complement strand
TCGGCGTCGTAGTCGGGATAGAGGTGGTCGTGTCCCCCCACGGTCCAGCCGAAGAGCCCGATGGAGTTGAGTCCATTGCGCTCGGCGACGTCGCAGAGCTTCGGGATGTCGGTGTAGGGCCACATCAGCTCCTCGTTCTGCTGCTTCATGATCACGAGCAGCCAGCCCGTGAGGTCGCGCGTCCAGTCCGGCGCGGCGGCGGACCTCACCGCCTTATGCGCGGAGTCGAACCAAGCGCGGTAGCGCTTCGCCGCAGCGTGCCAGTCGCCATCGACCTTCTCGAACACCGTCTCGGGAAGCGCCCACTTGTCGCCCGCGCGGATGGACACCGAATGGCGGAAGCGCACGTCGGTTTTCTTCGCGCGGTTATACCACCTGACGCCGATGCGCTTGAAGCGCTCCTGGGCGTCATGCACGGCCGCATACCATGTGCCGTTTCCCGTGTCGATCGCAATCCACGGCATCGAGAGGTGGCGCGAGGGATAGGGGCTTGTCTCGAGGTACATGATCTCGTTGGACTTCTTCTCCCAGGGTTCGAGTTTCTTCTGGTCGGTCGGGAAGTAGTTGAGGCGGCGTCCGAAGCCGACGGGGATATAGATGTGCGCCTTGGCGGGGTTGAGGGCGATCGTGTCGAGCCTCGGCCCGTTGAACATCGTCACGCGCACGCGCCTGTCGTTGTTCTCCACGACGCCTGAATAGACCTTGCCGGATGGCGTATCGCGCACGTTCACGACCACCTCCATGTCGAGCGTCCTGTCGCCGCACGTGAGCGGACCGTACATGAGCCTGCCGCCCTCCCTGCGGCACGACTGTTCGACGCTCTCCACCGAAAGCGGCTCCTTCGCCCCCTCGAACTCCACCTCCATGTTCCAGAACACCTTTTCCGGGGCATAGACAATCTTCACGTTGTCGAACTCCGCGTTCTCGATGTCCTTGAACACTTCCTGCACCGTCGGCTTTTCCGCCGCAGCGAATGTCATCCCCGCCGTCAGCGCGGCGATTGCCGTAATTGCCTTTTTCATCTTTTGTTCTCCTTCTTCAATGTCGAACTGCAAGCTTGCGCGATCGCCTTGATGTCGGCGACGGCCATTTCGTTGGCTTCGGAGTGGAAGCCGTAACATTGCAAGAGCCGCGTCTCGTCGCACTGGGCGTAGATATCCTTCATCGTCTCGCCCGTGAGGTAGTGCCAGTAGCGCGTGATGTAGCCGGCGTACCAAAGCGCCTCGGTGTTGTAGCGCGGCGGATTGGAAACTGGCTGGAGGTTGAACTCCTCCACGACGTCCTCGTAGATGTATTCGAGGCCGGCCCACTGGAAATGGTCGAATGAGGAATCCAGCCCTGCCGCCGCCCGCGAGTTCATGAACGCCTTGATGAACGCCTTCGCGTCGATAGGGCGTCGGTCAAGGCTCTCGAACAGCATCCCCTGGTTTTCGCACTGCTGCATCTGGAACACGTCAAGGTTCATCCCAGCGCCTCCCCGTGTCCCGTTCGATGATTTCCTGGAAGCTCATTCCGTCACGACGATGGAGAAGCCTGATGCGATCCACCATCCTGACGGCGAGTTTGCGCTGATTCTCGGATTTGGCGCGCAGCATTTCGCATTCATTGGGAGAAAGCGACTTTTCGTTTACTATCCGCACGCGCGCGCACGCCTCCGCCGTCTTTGCGCAATACTGGTCGCCGAGGTTGAGCGCCTGAAGCGACTCCAGGAGTCCGATGTCGGAAATAAATCCCTGAAAAAACCAGTCCAGCACCACGACCATGCGGTCGTTGGCGATCTTGCCGACAATCACGTCGTTCGATTGCGCAATTGGCAGAAACTTTTCGTCGTAATACGACCTGAACCGTTCGGGAATCGCCCGCCTGTTCCACGCCACGAACATGGCCCAGTCCAAGTTTGCCTCAAAACGATATACACGCAACCCGTCAAGATCATAGTCGATCTCGTAGAACTTAGGCGATTCGCCATGGCAGATGAGCGTAAGCGGCTGCGTCTTCTCCGTGCCCATGTAGAAGCCACGTCCGAAGTCGCAGACATCACGGCTGACGGGGGCGATCGTCCCCGTCAAGCCAGATTTAGATCCATGGTAAAGCCGCATCGTTCAACAGGTCTCCGTTTTAGATTTGGACATGCCGTATCAGAATATCCCCACGTCGTGCTGCGGTCACTCGCTGACCTCGAACACGACGTCGCTGAAGCGCCAGTCGCGCACGTTGTCCTGCGGACGGCATCTGACGCGCGGCGCGCCCGGCGACGTGAACCGGCAGTGCGAGAACGAGATGTCCTTGATGAACGCGATGGGCGTCGTCGCCGACTCGCCGACCGCCACGAGGCACGGCGGCAGGTCGCTTGCGATGGACATGTTGGAGAAGCGGAAGTTCTCGGCGGAAAACGGCACTAGCGATTCGGGCGGCGGCGGCTTGAGCCCGCGTCCGCGCGGGGGATCCATGTCCTCGCCCTTCGGCGCGTTCGGCACGGTGAAGGCCACGCCCCGGCGCGAGTGCGTGGAGACGATGTTGTTGAACAAGACGTCTCTCACAGGTCCGTCGCCGCGAAAGCCGATGCGGATCGCGAACGCGCCGTAGGAGTTGAGGATGCAGTTGTTCACGACCACGCGCTCGCAGGGGCGCGGCTTCTTCATCTGCTCCTGGTGGGTGCGGACGACGAACGCGTCGTCCTGCGAGTTCACGATGCAGTCGCTCACCGTCACGTCGCGGCATCCGCCGAAGTGGAGGCCGTCGCCGTTGGGGAAGCGCCGGTCCGCCTCGATGCGCACGCCGCGCACGCCCACGCGGTCGCAGTCGAGGAACCACGTGCTCCACCCGGCGGGATGCAGGATCAGTACGTCGTCGAGGCGCACGTCGCGGCAGCCGACGAAGAACACGCAGCGCCCCGTGATGTTGGTCGCGCTGTTGCGGACCCAGCTGTAGCCGGTCCAGGTCTTCCTGCCCGAGTCGTGGTGGAACTTCTCCGCGTTGCCGTCGATCGTGCCCGCGCCGGTGATGGCCACGTTCGTCTGGCCCACTGTGTAGAACATGGCGCGGCGGTTGAAGCGCGGCGCGCGCTCGGCGTTCCACACGGCGTTCGTCTCGAACACGGGGTACTTGAGCGGGTCCTCGCCGCCGAGGAGCGTCGCGCCGCGGTCGATGTGGAGATCGACGTTGTTCTTGAGGTTGAGCGTGTAGGTGACGTACTTTCCGCCGCCCGGCACGAGGACGCGTCCGCCGCCCTTCACGGCGCAGTCGTCGATTGCCTTCTGGATGGCGGCCGTGTTGTCCGATTTGCCATCCGGCTTCGCGCCGTAGCGGGTCACGTCATACTCCGCGGCCGTGGCGCACAATGCGGCAACCGCCGCCGTCAATGCTAGAACTGCACACTTCATTTGCATCTCCTTTACAGAATCACTTGATCACCATCCGCGCCATCACGGCGTCGTGGTCGCTTGGGTGGAAGCCGTCAGGACGCTCGTTGCACGTGACGTGGCGCAGCACGCGCACGTTGCCCGTCGCGAATATGAAGTCGATGAGACAGACGTTGCTCGGCCTGTACCCGCTAAAGGTGAAGAGCGGCCCCTCGTGCGGCGTCTCGCTCCTGAGGCGCGTGTCGTAGAGCGTGTGGAGCGCCGCCGTGATGGGATGCGCGATCAACTCGGGGTCGTCCGTGACCGGCCCGCCGCCCGCCTCGAGGCGCGCGCGGTCCGCCTCCGGCACGTGCTGGTAGTGCGCGTTCATGTCGCCCGTCAGGAACACCGTCTCGCCCTGCGAGAGACGGCGCGTCTCGGCGAGGAGCACACGCATGCCCCTCACCCGCGCCTCGTTGCTGACGTGATCGAGGTGGGTGTTGTAGTAGCGGAAGGTTCGCCCCGTGCGTTTGTCGCGGAAAAGCCCCCACGTGCAGCAGCGCGGGCAGGCCGTGTCCCACGACCTCGAGCCCGGCGTACGCGGCGTCTCGGAGAGCCAGAAGGTGTCCGTGCCAAGGCACTCGAACCGGTCCCTGCGGTAGTAGATGGACATCGACTCGCCCTTGTCGTCCGGCAGGCGCCCGATCCCCACGCGCGCCCATCCGTCGCCAAGCGCCCCGTCGAGGTACGCGCGCTGCTTCGGCGCGAGTTCCTGCATCCCCACGATGTCGAAGGCCCGGTCTTTGATCACCTTCACGACATACGGGAAGCGGTTCGTCCAGTTGCGCGTGCCGGTGTCGGACGAACTCGGGCAGCGGATGTTGAACGAGGCGAGGTTGAACGCGTCTTCCTCGTCGCTGCTCCCCGAGAGGCCGTAGTCGATGTACTGCCCGCCGTAGTCCTGGTACGTGATCGAGGCGATCACGTTGTCGCCGACCTTGAGCGCCTTCACGGCGGCGGCGGACACCTTCCGCTGTTCATAGTCGCACGAATAGCCGTGGAAGTCGCCGGCCAACACGCCATTGAACCACACCTTCGTGTCATCGTCGTGGTGCAGCGAAAGGAACGGCTCGGCGGGCACGGCGTCGAGTCTCACGTGGCGGCGCAGCCAGATGTTCTTCGTATTCCACTTCGTGCGGACCGTCGCGCCGGGCGTGCCGGGCGCACCGAATCCACCCGCGCCCGTCTGCCACCCCGAATCGTCAAACTCCGGCTTCTCCCACCCATAAGGCGGATTGGCGAACGTGTACTTCCAAACGATGTCTGCGGACTTACGTCCCTCCGGCGCGATGACCTTGCATCTCGCCTGCTCCTTGAGAGGCGCGTAGACACCCGTCTTCGCCTTGTCGCGCGCGGCGTACTTGCGCCAGATCGCGCCGTCGCGAAGCATGGGCATGAACACGCCGCCGATCACGCTGCGTCCGATGAAGTGGACGTACTTGGAGCTGTCGGTCCAGTACCAGTCGGAGAACGCCACGCGACTCGGCGTCTCGTTCGCGAAGCGATAGACGCGATCGACGATCGCGTCGAAGCATTCGCGGCGATCGGTGAACGCGGCGCACCAGAGTTCCCAGTCCGTCTTGGTCCAAGTCCTGCGGTTGTCGAGCGGCAGGCCGAACGGATGCGCGAGACGGCAATAGGCGTTGGCCTCCGCGTCGAAGACGGACTGCGGGAAGAGTCCGAGGCCCAACACCTTGTCCCACACGAGGTTGTACTTCATCGACCATGTGCCGGGGCGGTCGTACGCGAGGCGGTACGCGCCCTCCGCGCCGCCCTTTGCGGCCTCCATCCACTTCGGCACCATGTCCTTCGCCATCCTGCCGTACTTCGCGGCGACGTCGGCATGGCCGAGCGCTTCCGCAAGGCGGGCGTAGCAGGCAAGGGCCACGATGGATTTCGCGGCGAGGTTCGCGTTGTGCGCGAGATGCCCCGCAAAGTCGTCCGTGCAGAGCTGGTTGCCGGGATCGAAGCCGAACTTCGCGAGATACTCCGCCCATTTCGTCACGGTGGGCCACCAGTACGACGCGAACTCGGCCGTGCCTTCCGCATGCGCGAGCGCGGCGAGGCAGATGATCATGTTGCCACTCTCCTCGACCGGCATCAGCAGCGATTCGTTTCTGCTCTTCTCGCCGCCGCCGTAGCGCTGCTGGTTGGCGAGGGGGTACTGGCCGAGGTCGTGTGGCGCGAAGGGCCAGGGCCAGCGGGGATGGGAGGCATAGACGAGGACGGGCGCAAGCATCGCGCGCATGAGCGTGGGGCTCGCGAACAGCATCTGCGGCGACTGAGGATAGAGGATGTCCACCGTGCCGATGCAACCGTTGGAATCCTGCTCCTTTGAGAAGTAGAGCGGCTGGTTGTTGCGGTCCGCCGCGAGCTTGCAGGCGGCGAACGTCTGGCGGTAGGCGAGGCTTGCGAGCGCCGCGTACTTCTCGCCGCCGACCTTCACGAGATCGGCGTAGAGTTCCGCGTCGAACGCATCCATCTTCTTCAGGAGCGCGGTGCGTTCCGCCTCGGCTTTCTCCAGCATGGCCGTGAAGGACAGCCCGTCACGCCGCCACCACGCGGGGAGGTCGTCGCCAAAGAACTGGACCGCCTTCACGTCGTCGTAAGCGAGAAGGAAATGCGCCTCGCCGTCCTTCGCCGCGCTCGGGCCAACGAGCCAAGCATAACCCCAGTCGCAGCGCACGCGGTCACCGCTGTAGGCAAGCGGACGCTGCTCTTTACGCCCGATCGAGATTGCAGGCAGCCCCGCCACCGTGCAGCGGTTGGTGACCATCTGCGCCTTGTCGTTGTTCGTCGCGAGCGCGGGCGAGATCGTGGCGTTGAGCTTCCACTCCTTCGCGCCCTCCACGTAGGCAGTCACGTAGGTGACGGGACGCGAGAATACATCCAAGTCATCGGTCAATTTCGCCGTAGAGAATACTAGCGAAACTCTTAGGCCGTTGCCAGCGAAGGCATAGCGGGTTTGGAGCGGCATCACCTTCACGCCCGTCTGCGGCAAGGCGGGAATGGATTGCGGCTCAAACCCGCAGAGACGCCACGTCTTGCCGTCGGCGGTGAGCGTGATGGAGATCGGCTGCTTCGCGCCGGCCCAGTGGATCGTCTCCCTCTCCGTGAGCGTATTCGCCGCGCTCCACACGCTGAAGAACGGGTCACACGAGACGAGCGGCACGGCGGGCGGACGAAACGCCGCGACTCCCGAACACGCCGATGCAAAAACGGCAACTAACGACAGGATCGTTTTGTTCATTTTGTATGTCCTTTTCGATTGTCCTTTAACCATAATTTCACAGTTCTTCTGCGCACGGGCACCACTCGCCCTTGCGCCGAATATTCTACAATACACTTCGTTTCAAAGTCAAGGGCCGGACGTCCTACTTTTCCAAAACGGAAGGCTAATCCATGCCTTCGCTCGCCATTCGGGAAACTAGCTTTTCATCTCGAACACCAGCTCGCCGCCATTCAGGATGTCCTCGTGGCGGATGGTGAACCCCTCCATCGGCACGCCGTTGAGCGTCACCGACTTGACGTATTTGTTTTCTGCCGAAAGGTTCTTTGCAATGACTGTGAAGGTTTTCACGCCGCAGCTCGTCTCGCGCCCCTCGTCTCTCGTCACCCGCATCACCACCTTCGGCAACTGCGGTGCGCCAAGCACGTATTCGCCGCTCGCAGGATTCATCGGATAGAAGCCCATCGCGGAGAAGAGATACCACGCGCTCATCTGCCCGCAGTCGTCGTTGCCGCAGAGCCCGTCGGGCTTGTTGACGTAGAACTTGTCGAACACGTCCCGCACCAGCTCCGCCTGACGCGCCGCGCGGTCGGCGTACCGCAGGAGGTAGATGACGTGGTGGCTCGGCTCGTTGCCGTGGCAGTACTGTCCCATGAGCCCCGTCACGTCGTCGCACGTTCCGGTCTCGGACTCGTCGGCCTCGAGCGTGAAGAGACGGCAGAGCCGTTCGCCGGCAACGTCCTTACCGCCAACAGCCTCAATGAGCGCCTCTGGCTCGTGCAGGACGTGCCACGTCCACTGCCAGGCATTCCCCTCCGTGAAATCGCTTCCCGTCCCGGCGTTGCGTCCGAGCGCAAGCGGGTTGAACGGCGTCGTCCAGTTTCCCTTGGTGTCGCGTCCGCGCACAAAATGCGTCTCGGGATCGACCACGTTCCGCCAGTTGCGCGAACGCTTCAGGAAGAAAGCCGCGTCGCCCGCGAAACCGAGACGTTCCGCCATCCGCGCCGCGCACCAGTCGTCGTAGCAGCACTCGAGGAGACGCGAGACGGATTCGCTCGTCACAATGTCGTTCGGGTAGTACCCGTACTTGTCGAGGGCTGGCCAGTCCTCGAGGAGGCGTCCCTTGTGGAGGTTGGTGAGCGAGTCCTTGATCGACGCGAACGCCGCCTCCCAAAACGCGCGGTCGCGCGCGTGACGCGACGCGGCGTCCGCCCCGCCGGGCGCGATGGGACGCGAGATCGCCTCTGTCTTCAGAAACCAGTCGACAATGACCGGCACCGAATGCGTACCGATCATGCACTGGTTGTCACGCCCCATGAGCGTCCATATCGGGAGAAAACCGGCAGCTTTCTGGTGTTCGAGCATCGTCTCGACAAAATCATCCCCCGTTTCGGAAGAGATCAACGTGTGGAGCGGATGTGCCGCGCGGAATGTATCCCAGAGCGAGAGCGTGGAATAGTAGCACCCGCCCGGCGCGACGTGGACCTCGCCGTCTGCGCCGCGGTAGCGTCCGTCAACATCTGCGATGTTGGCGGGCTGGATGAGCAGACGGTAGAGCGCGGAATAGAAGTTCGTCTTCTCGTCGTCCGTTCCCTCGGCGTCCATCCGCGAGAGCTGGCGTTCCCATTCGTCTTCCGCCGCCGCGCGTACCGTGTCAAAATCGAATCTCGGACACTCCGCGTCCATGTTGCGGCGCGCGCCCTCCTCGTCAACAAGCGAATACCCGATCTTGACGACCAGCGGCTCGTTACCCTCTCCGAACGAAAGCACCAGACGCGGTGCCTTCTCATCGGGAGAGAGCGGTTCAAGCGTAACAGGCACCTCAAAATCACGGTTGGTCTCGATGACGAACGAATAGCGCCTCTCCACCCAGTGCTTGCGAACGTTGGTGCCGGAGACAATCCGCCTACCCTGCACGCGCACGTCGCTTGAAAGAATCGTTTTCGCAAGCACCTTCCCGCCGATGCCCCACTGGCAGTCGAGGAGAAGGCGCATCGCCTTCGCACCCGCGCCCGTGAAGCGATAGACCGCAGTGTGTGCGGCGGCAGTCGCCTCCACGCGCACGCCACAGTCGTCGAGCGTGACGGCATAGTAGCCGGGCGTGCAGAACTGAGTCTCTTTACGGAACGCGGACGAGATGTTCGGCGGTGCCTCGCCGGCGAACGGCATGATTCGGATATCACCGAGGTCGCCGCATCCCGTACCGCTTAGGTGCGTCTGCGAGAAGCCTAGGATGCGGTCGTCCTCGTAACGGTATCCGGCGCAGTAGCGGTACCCTTCGCGCCCAGTATCAGGAGACGGCTGCACGAGACCGAAGGGATACGCCGCCCCCGGGAAAGTGTGCCCGTCCCCGCCTGAGCCAATCTCTGGCCTAACGATTTTCGTTCTCATTTCCCACGCACTTCTGTTCTGATTTTGTAAAATCATTACCCGTGGACGCGCACAGCAAGCAATTTCAGCTCCAGATGGGAATCGCCGCCGAAGTCGGACTCCATCAGCGTGAACAGCACGTCGCGCGGAACGTCGTGCGCGCGGATTGCCTCCACGTCCACGCCGTGGTTCCACCAGACTGCGCGCGGAATCGCCTTGTTTACGAACGCGAAGGTGGCATGCTGCCCCTCCGCGCCTATCGGACGGGCGTCCGAGAAGCGCACGCCTTGCAGTCCGAACACGGGCTCCGGATTTCCCTCGCCGAACGGCTCAAGCACGTTCAACGCGTCGAGCAGCTCCATCGTGATGTCGCCCGGCTCCAGCCAGAGGTCGGGTTCCAATGCCTTGGCGCGTTCAATGGCCTCGCGTGCCTCCGCATACTGCGCGGCACAAGCCTCGGTGAAGAGGCGGCGGAAATCATCGAAACGGCCTTCCTTCACCGTGAACCCGCCGGCCGCAGCATGGCCGCCGAACCGGTCCAGCGCATCGGTCGCCGCCGCGAGCGCGTCGCGAACATTGTACCCGTCGGGGGCGCGCACGCTGCCCGTATCGCCCACCGCCACGGCCACCGGCACGCCGAGCCGCTCCATCAAGCGCGCCGCGACTATGCCGACAACGCCGGTGTTGCCCGTCTCAAGTCGCGCCACGCAGGCCGGACGACCGGACGCGATCTGGCTCTGCAACGCAAACGCGAGCTCTCGCTCCTCCGTCTGCCGGCGTCCGTTTATGCCGTTCACGCGTACAGCGAGGTTCCGCGCCACCTCGCGGTCCTGCTCCATCAGGAGGTTGTAGGCGAGCGCGGCGCTCTCCAGACGGCCCGTCGCGTTGATGCGCGGCGAGAGTAGGAACCCATAGTCGCGGGCGTTGGGCGTCGATGAGGCCACGCGGGACGCTGAGCGCATGAGCTCCTTCAGTCCGAGTGGGGCACACCGCCAGAAGTTCGCGAGCGACTGCGCCACGAGGATTCGGTTCTGTCCCCGAAGCGGCATTATGTCCGCCACCGTGGCAAGTCCCGCCAGGACGAGCAGCGGCGCGGCGAACTTGCCGCCGCTATAAAGGCCTGCCGCCTGGGCGGCCTGCACAAGCGCTCCGGCGAGGAAGAACGCCACGCCTGCGCCGCAGAGGTCCGCACAGCCCGGCGCGGTGGCCACGCGGGGGTTAACGAGCGCGTCGGCGACCGGGAGGTCCGGACCCGGCAGGTGGTGGTCGGTCACGACCACCGACACGCCGCGCGCCTTGAGGTCAGCGATCTCGCGCACGGAGGAAATTCCGTTGTCCACCGTCACCACAAGCCCCACGTCCGGATGTTCGGAGAAAAGGCGTCCGATCGCCGCGGCGGTGAGGCCGTAGCCTTCCTTGAAACGGTCGGGGACGAACGCATCCGCCAATGCGCCGATGCGACGCAGGGCCGAGACGAGGATCGCGCTCGCGCAAACGCCGTCGCAGTCGTAGTCGCCGTACACCACGATCTTGCGTCCGTCGCGCACGAACGGCAGAATGACCTCCGCAGCCTCCCGCACGCCCGGCAGCGCGTCCACGCGCACCAGACGCGCAAGAGACGGATCGAGGAACTCCTCTCGTTCTTCCGCGCATATTCCCCGCTTCTCAAGCAGGCGCTCAACTATGGGATGCAAATTCACGCGCCATATTCTACCATATCCCGCCCCCTCTGGCAATGCTATGAGCGGCGGAGAAGCCCCTTCACGAACTCGCGGAGGTGCTGGAAGAGGGCGTAGAGCGCGGGCGTGAAGAAGATGCCCACGAACGTGGATGCGAGCATTCCCGAGAACGTGGAGATGCCGATTGCCTTCTGCGAGCCTGCGCCCGCGCCCGTCGCGAGGACGAGCGGCAGCACGCCGCAGAGGAAGCTCCACGCCGTCATCTGTACGGCGCGGAAGCGAAGATCCGCCCCCTTCAACGCCGCGTCGGCGACGGGCAGCCCCGCCTCCTCGCGTTGCTGCTTCGAGAACTCCACCATGAGGATCGCGTTCTTCGCGGAAAGCCCGATCAGCATCACGAGGCCAAGCTGCGCGTAGATGCTCATCGGCGTGCCGGTGATCCAGAGGCCCAGATACGCGCCGGCGAGCGCGAAGACAACGCTGCACATCACGGGCAGCGGGATCGTCCAACTCTCGTACTGCGCGACGAGGAAGAGGTACGCGAACAGCGCGGCGAGTCCCATCAGGAGTCCGAGACGTCCCTGGTTCTCCTTCTCCTGGAGCGACATCTCGCTCCACTCGACGTGATAGCCCTCCGGCGCGCCCGCGCGCTCGATCGCGGAGATCAGCTCAAGCGGCGCGACGCCGGGCGCGACCTGTGCGTTGATGCTCGCGGACGGCATCTTGTTGAAGCGCGTGACCTCGCGCGAACCAATCTCGTAGGCGACCGTGCCGATCGCCGAAAGCGGCACCATCGCGCCGTTCGCGCCCGGCACGTGCAGGTCGGCGATGTCCTCCGGCGTCGCGCGGAAGTCCGCCTGCGACTGCACGAGCACCTCGTAGGCGCGGCCGTCCTTGTTGAAGTCGTTCACGTACACGCTCGCAAGCTTGTTCTGGAGAGTCGAGAACACGGTGGACGGGTCCACGCCGAGCGACTTGGCCTTCTGCCGGTCGAGCGTGAGACGCAGTTGGGGCGTATCCGCGCGGAAGCCGCACGTCACGCGCCCGGCCTCGGGAAGCTCCTGGATGCGTCGCACGAACGCCTGCGCGGCGGCGGCAAGGGCGGTGGCGTCAGACCCGGCGTCGGAGCAGAGGTTGAAGCCGACGCCGCCGAGGCGTCCGAGTCCGCTGATCGCGGGCGTCGTGAAGCACGTCACCTTCGCGGCGTAGACGTCCGCCGTGCGCTTGCGGATTTCGGCGATGATCGCCCCCACCTGCGTCTCGGGCGTCTTGCGGTTGTCCCAGTGGTCGAGCAGTAGCACGCCCATGCCGCAGTGTTCGCCGCTGCCGGACATCGACCCGTTGCCGGAGATCAGCATCACGCCCTTCACGCCCGGCACACCCTGGATACGCTTCTGGATGTCGTCCAGCACGCGGTTCGTGCGCTCGAGCGTGGCGCCCTGCGGCAGCTCCACGTCCATCATGATCATGCCCTTGTCCTCGTCGGGGAGAAGCGTCTCCTTCACGCAGTCCTTGAGGAACCAGCAGCCGCCCGCCGCCGCCGCGAAGAGGAGAGCCGAGATCCCCACGTGGCGCACGAGGAGGCGCACCACGGCAAGATACCCCTTCCGCGCGCCGTCGATCACGAAGTTGACGGGGGCGAAGAGACGCGGCGGGCGAGCCTTGGACGGACGCAACAGGAGCGAGCAGAGCACCGGCGAGAGCGTGAGCGCCACGAACGTGGAAAGGCAGAGGGCCACGCACATCGTGAACGCGAACTGGATGTACATCTTCCCCACCATGCCGCCGTAGAACGCGAGCGGGATGTAGCAGGCCACCGTCACGAGCGTCGTCGCGATCACGGCGCCGGTGATCTGGCGCATCGACTTCGACGCCGCCTCCTTCGCGGAAAGCCCCTCGGTGGACATCAGCGTCTGCGTGTTCTCCACCACCACGATCGCGTCGTCCACAAGCGACCCGATCACGAGGATGAGTCCGAACATCGTGAGGATGTTGATCGTGAAGCCGAACGCCCAGATGAAAACGAACGCCGCGAGAAGCGAGATCGGAATCGCCACGGCGGGGACGAGCGTGGCGCGGAGGTCTTGGAGGAAGAGCCACGTGATCAGCACCACGAGGCCGAGCGCCATGAAAAGCGTGGCCACGATCTCGTGCATGAACACGCGCGTGAACGCCGTCGCGTCGTTCGCGATCTCGCACGTCACGCCCTCGGGGAGACGCTTCATCCAGTCGTCGAGCGTCGCCTTCACGCGGTCCACCACCTCCAGGGAGTTCGCCTCGGGGGTCTTGTACACGGAAAGACCGATCGACTCGCGTCCGTTGAACGCACTCCGTCCCGCGTAGCTCTTCGACCCAATCTCCACGCGCGCCACGTCGCCGAGCAGTACCTGCCCGCCGGTCTCCGGGTCGTTGCGCACCACGATCGCGGCGAATTCCTCCGCCGTCTTCAGGCGGCCGTCCACGTTGAGCTTGTAGGAGAGGTAGCGGTTTGAATATTCGCTTCCGACCGTGCCGGCGGCCGCCTGCACGTTCTGCGCCTCGATGGCGCGCGAGATGTCCGAGATCGAGATGCCGAGTCCGCTCATCCGCACGGGGTTCAGCCACACGCGCATCGCGTACGCCTGGGAGGCGGCCACTTCCGCCACGGACACGCCCTCGAGGCGCATCACGGCCTCCTTCACGTTCTGCTCCACGAAGTCGCCGAGCTGCTGGAGGGAATACTTCCGCCCGTCCGTCGCGAACGCGTACATCGCGAGCATGTCCGAATTGCGCTTCTGCACGGAAATGCCCTGCTGCTTCACGATGGACGGCAGTTTCGCCTCGGCGCGCTTGACGGCGTTCTGGAGGTTGACGAGCGCCATGTCGGAGTCCGCGCCGCTTGCAAAGGTCACGGAGCAGGAGTAGGATCCGGAGTTGTTGCAGGTGGAGGAGTAGTAGAGGACGTTCTCCACGCCGTTGATCTGGTCCTCGACGGGGAGCGCGATCGTGTCGGCCACAACCTGCGCACTCGCGCCGGGGTACGTGGCGCTCACGCGGATCGTGACGGGCGCGATTTCGGGATACTCCTCGACGGGGAGCTGCATGAGGGCGATCACGCCGCAGAGCGAGAGCGCAATCGCGAGCACGAACGCGAAGCGCGGACGGTTGATGAAAAACTGGCTGAACATGGCCACAGTATACCAAAAAAACGCGGGGCGGGAAATCGGCGCTTAGTGGTTACGCAAAAACAAATTGAAATCAACTGGAAGCAACACCCTTATCGTGACCTGAAAATATCGGCATCGATGAGACGGGGGATGGTGAAGGACTGATCGGGGGAGCCGACAGTGAACATCTCTAGGCGCCCCGCCACCGTGATGCGGCTTTCAAGAGGCGGGAAGTTCGTCGGCCAGGCGTAGGAATCCTTCGGCATGAACTCCAGTACACCTCCTGGGGCGCAACATGAACATCCTCCGGCATTGCCTATCAGGCAGCCGAAGTACCGCTTTCCGTCTTGCTTGTCAACACGAGTAAGGAATATGCCGGAAATCCTCAACGTCTTTCCGTCGAACTCCTTTGGATTCGCCGCGAGACGGTATGTGTAGGTCGCCATCATGGTCGAGTTCATGCGCGTGAAGTCAAAATCCACCTTTACGTCTTCATTAGTCGCCGTCGCGTCGCCCGACTGCTCCAAAGCTGATTTCGCATCGCACGTGGCGTTGAGAATGCACAGCGCGACAACAACCGCCAGAAAGGAAACAGCGAACACGCGCTTTGCGTTGAATGCCAGTCGTTTCATAGGCCTCCTCCTCTTCTTCATTTTTTACGCACGATGTCCGCCTCCACGAGGCGTGGACATGGAACGCCGTCGCCGTTACGCATTATCTCAACTTTTCCGTTCACGGTTATGGTGTCGTACTCATCCGGAAAGTCCTGCGGCCATTTCGGGGCACCGCGTGGACGGAACTCCACTTCGCCTATGGCACAGCATCCGGCGGCGTCCTTGAGTGCGCATGCGTAGCGCCCAGGTTCGCCGTCCTTTGGCTTGTCCACGTAGAAATCGCCGCTTATCTGGACGATCTTTCCGACGTACTTTTCCGGAGACTCCAGGAACCTCGTGACCTGCGCCTGACGCACGATCTTCGACAGCCGGGTGAAGTCCATTTCGACCTTTCTCGGCACGGCGTTCGTATCATTTGCCACCTCTGCGGCGGATGCCGCGAACGCCGAAAGAATCGCCGCCGCCGCTACAACTGCTAGTCTCATTTCAGGAACCTCCCGATTATCGCCATGAAGAAGAAGCTTATGATGTCAGCCGCAACAATCGTGGAACCCACCGGAGTTCCGGCCACGACGGCTATCATGATGCCGGCGAGCGAGCAGACGACGGTGAACACCGCCGCCACGACGCACACGGCGCGGAACGACTTCGCGACGCGCATCGCCGCGATCGCCGGGACGACGAGCAGCGACGAGACGAGTAGCGTCCCGACAAGGCGCATGGAGATGACGATCACGACGGCCACGACGACTGCGGCGAGCGTGTTGAACAGCGTCGTGTTCGCGCCGGACGCGCGTGCGTAGCTTTCGTCGAACGTCATGTCGAACACGCGGTTGTAGGCGAAGAGCCACAGGACGCACACGGCAACGGACAGTCCGACCGAGAGCCACATGTCGAGCGTGGTGAGGGTGAGGATCGAGACCGAGCCGAACAGCGTGGTGCAGACGTCGCCGGAGACGTTGGACGAGGACGGCTTCAGGTTCATGACGAGATAGCCCGCCGCCATCGCGCCCACGGAAAGCATCGCCAGCATCGCGTCGCCGCCGGTCTTCGCGCCGCGACCCGAGCGCATCAGGACGAGCGCGGCGGCGATCGTCACGGGCAGGCTGAGCGCCATCGTGTCGGCGAAGTTCAGCACGCCCGCCACGGCCATTGCGCCGAACGCCACGTGGGAAAGCCCGTCGCCCATGAACGAAAGCCGCCGGAGGACGAGCGGGACGCCGAGAAGCGCGGCGCACAGGGAGATCAGCACGCCCGCCACAAGGGCGTTCCGCACGAACGGATACGAGAGGTACTCAAGGAACGTCACTTCATCCATGGCATTCAATCCTCCTGAACGACGCATCGGTGCCGAGCGTCAAGACGTGGGTTGCCGATGCGAGCGCGGCGGAATGGTCGTGCGTCACCGTCGCGATGGTCATGCCGCCGGCATTTATCTCGCGGAGGAGACTGTAGAAGTCCGCCGTCGCGTCCCGGTCGAGCCCCGTAGTGGGTTCGTCGAGAAGCAGAAGACGGCAGTCACCGCAGAGCGCGCGGGCGAGCAGGACGCGCTGGCGCTGTCCGCCGGATAGTTCGCGGTAGCATCGCCTCGCCAGCGCGGCAATGCCGAGGCTTTCCATCGCGTCCTTCGCCCGTCGCCGCTCGGCGCTGGAGTAGAACGGACGCCACCCGCGCATCGCCTGACATCCCGACTGCACGACTTCGCGCACGGACGCAGGGAAGTCGCGCTGGAGCGGACCTTGCTGCGGAACGTAGCCGATACCGCCGGACGCGAGGCCGGGCGCGAGGGCGAGCGTTCCCGAAACCGGCTTTATCAGCCCTGCAATCGCCTTCAGAAGCGTGGTCTTGCCGGAACCGTTTGCGCCGACGATGCAGAGGTAGTTCCCCGCCCCGACCGTGAAGTCGGGGCAGGGCTGCATGGCGTTCGAGCCATATCCAAGCCGCAGATCGCGGCATTCAACGAGATTCGTCATGGTTTTCCCGTTCAGTTCAGCGCGGTCTTGAGCGCTTCGAGGTTGCGCGTCATCACGTCAAGGTAGTGCGTGGTCTTCGCCGCCTCGCCGCCGGTTGACTGCAGCGAGTCGAGCGTAAGGATGCGCTGGTCCTGCGCCTTCGTCGTGCGCTTGACCGTTTCGGCGATCTTGTGCTTCGTTCCTTCGATGACGAGTATGACGGGCAACTGCAGCTCATCCACCTTCTTCGCGAGGAAAGCGACGGTCTTGAAGCTCGCCTCGCTTTCGGCGGAGCAACCGGAGAACGCGGCGAAGTACGTAAGGCCGTAGTCGTCCGCAAGATAGCGGAACGGGAAGCGGTCTGCGATGAGGATCGACTTGCGCTTCGCGCTTGAAACAGTCGCGGTGTATTCGCGGTCGAGCGCGGCAAGCTTCGCACAGTACGCATCCGCGTTCGCGCGGTAGGTCGCGGCGTTCGCGGGGTCGAGCACGGCGAGGTCGGCGGCGATTGCCTTGACGAGCGTGGCGGCGTGCCGGAGCGAGAGCCAGACATGTTCGTCTATCTCATGCTCATGCTCGTCATGGTCACCATGGTCGTGATCTTTGTCCTCGTCATGGTCATGCTCCTCGTCGTGGTCATGTTTCTTGTCATGTCCTTGAGCTTCCTTGGCGTGGTCGTCATGGTCATGGTCGGCATCATGGTGGTGATGCTCGTGTTCCATGCCCTCGACGATCTTCTCCTCCTTGGCGGCGGAGCCGAGCGTCTTCACCAGATTGAGGATGCGGCGACGCGGATTGCCTTTTTGCGCAAAGGCGCGTTCCGTCCATTCATCCGATTCCCCGCCGACAAAGACGAAGAGATCGCAAGCGGCGATCTTCAGGAGGTCGGATGCGGACGGCGAGTAGCTGTGCAGATCGACGCCGCTCTGCTGGAGCAGAACGAGGTCGGTTTCCGCGAGCCGTTCGCCGAGGACTTCTCGCGTCCAGTCGTAGTGCGGGAACGACGTGGCGACGATTTTAAGCTGCCTGCCTTCGGCCGCAGCCGCAGCCATGGCAAGGCATCCTGCCGCCATGACGGATGTAATGATTGTTGATGCTTTCATTTTGAAGATTCCTTCTTTAGTGTTTCAATGATACTAGATGTTTTACAAACCTTAGAACTCCACGGTGAGGCCGAGGCCGCCGTAGAAGTTCCACGAGTGGTCGCAGCCCTTGCCCCATTCTGCGTTGTGCTCGCGGGCGCAGTGGCGCATCGTGCTGTCGAACCAGTAGTCGCTGTAGGCGACGTAGGCGGAAAGCGACACGTGATCCACGAACCTCCAGGTGAACTCACCCTTGATGCAGGTGTCCATGATGCCGCCGTGGTCGTATGTCCGCTCTTCGGGGCTGTACCCGCGCACGCGCTGCGTGTTGCCGAAACCCTGTCCGATGGACGGACGGAACTCAAGCACGGGATCGTCGTCCGCACCCTTGCCGTCGATGAGTGCGAACGAATGGCCGAGTTCGAGGTTCACGTAGGTGCCGTCGTCCGCCATCAGGTCGCGCTCGATCGCGAGCGTCGGCTCCACCCAGAAGATGCCGTCGGAAAGGCCGAGCTCAAGGTTGAGATACTGCGTGTCGCCCATGTCGCTGTGGTAGCGCTCGATGTACTCATACATGTAATTGAAGTCCACGGAGAGTTTTCCGAACTTCTCGCTCAGCTCGAACTCGTGCGCAATGCCCACGGAGGCGTCGAGCGTCGTCCAGCGTCCCGCCCGGTTTCCGTAGCCGCCGCGCTTGCCGTTGCCCTTCGTCACATCGAAGATCGATTCGACGCCGAAGTACACCCAGTCGAAGAGCGTGACCTTCGCGCCGGGCACGATGATCGGGTCCTTGCCGTCGATCATGCCGTACGTCATGTAGCGGGAGTCAAACCCGATGCTGAACTCCGCCGAGACGAGTTTGTCGAAGGGATTGTCGACCTTCTCCTCGACCTCCACGGGTTTTGCGTTCTTTGTATCGGATGTGGGTGGGACGGTATTCTGCCCTTCCGCCGCAGCCGCAGTCCCGATAAGGCACACTGCCGCCAGAACTGCTGTTGTTGATACTTTCATTTTGAAGATTCCTTTTGAAATTGTTTAACGATGAGATAGGCCGGCGCAACGCACCCGCGTTCGCCGACGTGTGATTGCATATCGATTCCGAACGACCTGAATGCCCTGCGCATCCAAGGTTTTGTTTCTGGAAATCCAAGACGATTCAGACCGCCCGTCGTCGATCTGTCGTCATCTCATTCGTTGAACTGAATCTTCTGGGATACAAGCGACCGGTTTGGCAATGCGACATCGACTGGAACAATCCGGTCTGCCGCGATGATCGGGAGGGACACGACCACCGTGTCTGCTTCAAGCCCCGAACCGGTCAACTGGAAATTGGCGACGCACTGCTGAAGCTGGATGCAAATCGGACATCCTTCGCCACTGCAATCGTGATCCGCCTCATGCGCGACATACGCCGCCGAGAAAACCTGAAACCCCAGCAGAATGGCGACGCCCACGGCGGCAAGAAGCCGTCGTGTCTTCTGGCGTACGCGCCCGAATCTGCCGAACCCAAACATGTGTGGCGCACATTATAGCATATTCTGAATTGGCCGAGATAAGCCCAAGCACAATTCACCAAAAAAAGTTGGGCGGGAAACCCCGCCCAGAAATCGGCCGCGACAAGCGCGGCCCTCCCGTTTGGCCGCGACAAGCGCGGCCATTTGGTAGGGCGCGCTCGCCGAGCGCGCCGCAGACGATTAGAACTCCACGGAGAGGCCGAGGCCGCCGTAGAAGTTCCAGGAGTGGTCGCAGCCCTTGCCCCATTCGGCGTTGTGCTCGCGCGCGCAGTGGCGCATCGTGCTGTCGAACCAGTAGTCGCTGTAGGCGACGTAGGCGGAAAGCGACACATGATCCACGAACCTCCACGTGAGTTCGCCCTTGATGCAGGTGTCCATGATGCCGCCGTGGTCGTACGTCCGCTCCTCCGGGCTGTAGCCGCGCACGCGCTGCGTGTTGCCGAAGCCCTGGCCGACGGACGGGCGGAACTCGAGCACGGGATCGTCGTCCTCTCCCTTGCCGTCGATGAGCGCAAACGAATGGCCGAGCTCGAGGTTCACGTAGGTACCCTCGTCCGCCATCAGGTCGCGCTCGATCGCGAGCGTCGGCTCAACCCAGAAGATGCCGTCGGAAAGTCCGAGCTCGAGGTTGAGATACTGCGTGTCGCCCATGTCGCTATGGTAGCGCTCGATGTACTCGTACATGTAGTTGAAATCGACGGAGAGCGTGCCGGCCTTCTCGCCGAGCTCGAACTCGTGCGCGATGCCGACGATGGCGTCGAGCGTCGTCCAGCGCCCCGCCCGGTTGCCGTAGCCGCCGCGCTTGCCGTTGCCCTTCGTCACGTCGAAGATCGACTCGACGCCGAAGTACACCCAGTCGAAGAACGTGATCTGCGCGCCGGGGACGACGATTGGGTCCTTGCCGTCGATCATGCCGTACGTCATGTAGCGGGAGTCGATTCCGATATGGAACTCCGCCGAGACGAGTTTATCGAACGGATCGTCGGTCTCCTCGACCTCCACGGGCTTGGCATCCTTTACATTAGCCGTCGTGGGAACGGCCTTCTGATCGGCGGCAACAACGCCGAACGTGCAACCGGCAGCAATAACCGCCGCTGTCAGTGTCTTGATGTTCATTTTCTTTTTTCCTTTTTTGCCCCCGGCGTTCTGCGCGCCGGGGGATTTTGTTGATTTACTATAAATTGTTTACCCTTGCAACTTGCGGTACAGCTTCGTTCGGGGAAGCGACACTCTTGTCGCTTCCCGCATTGGCTAAGGCATCAGCAGAAGCGGCAAGAGTGCCGCTTCCCCGAATAGCGGCATGAGTACCGCACCCGCCATTACACCCGTCGCACTTCCCGCAGGAGCAAGGAGCGCCCTTCCGAATGTTCCGCCAGACGGCTAGCCCGACAAGAACAAACAGGAATGCGACTATGATGATCGAAGGAACGTTCATTTTCACTCGTCTCTCGTCTATCGTCTCACGTCACTCGCCTTCCGCGCCGGACGGAACACCATCCACAGGCACCAGAGGTCGAGGAGAAGCGCAACCACTGTCCATACGCCGAACCCACCGCCCGACATGAGCACGCCAAGCTGGTAGACCGACAGGGCGAGCATGTAGCCGACGAGCAGCTGGAAGCCCACCGCGAACCAGCCCCACGCCTTCGACCCCATCTCGCGGAACGTCACCGCAATCGCCACCATACACGGCGGCACGAAGAGGTTGAACAGCATGAACGACATCGCCGCCAGTTTCGGGAAGTCGCTGAACGAGGCGAACAGCCACCTGACGTGCATGGCCGTCGCGTCGCCGGGCATATTCGTCGACACAAGCCCCAACGTGGCCGTGGCCTGTTCCTTCGCGATTTCGGCCGAAACCGACGCCGCCGCACCCTGCCACGATCCGAATCCAAGCGGCGAGAAGAGCCACGCGATCCATCTGCCGACCGTAGCGAGGATCGACTTGTCGATCTCCTCGTCGCCGAGAAGCGACAGCGAGAAGTCGAAGTGCATGATGAACCAGAGGAACACGCACGCCGGGAAGATGATGAGCCCAGCCTTCAATATGTAGCCCCTCACGCGCGTCCACGTATTCCGCCAGATGCCCGTCATCGTCGGCATGTGGTAGGCCGGCAGCTCCATCACGAACGGCGCCGCCTCGCCGGCGAAGAACCGCGACTTCTTGAGGGCGATGCCGCCCAGCACGATGATGGCGATGCCAATCACGTCCATCAGCGGAGCCACATACCACATGTCGCGGAAGAAAAGCGCCGCGAACATGGCGATGATGGCCGTCTTCGCCCCGCACGGGATGAAGGTCGAGAGGATGATCGTCATGCGGCGGTCGCGTTCGCTTTCAATCGTCCGCGCCGCCATCACGGCGGGCACGCCGCAGCCCTTACCCACGATCATCGGGATGAACGACTTGCCACTCAGTCCGAACTTCCGGAAGATGCGGTCCATGATGAACGCCACGCGCGCCATGTAGCCGCAGTCCTCGAGGAACGCAAGGAACAGGAACACGATGGCGATCACCGGCACGAAGCCGAGAACCGTCGCGACGCCGCCCCACGCGCCGTCCACGACGAGGCTCTTCACCGTCTCGCCCACGCCCATCCTGTCCATGGCGTCGCCCAGAAGCGTGGTGATCCCAGGCACGAACACGCCGTAGTCCGAAGGATCGACCTCTGGAATGCCCTTGGACGCCTTGTACATCGCGTAGTCGCACTTCCACGTCGCCGCGTGTCCACAGCACGCGCAATCACCCGGGGCTTTGCCGTTCGCCGCAACGACCGCAGGGACAAGCGAGTCGTCCAACTCCTCAAACTCGGACTCCTCGAAGAGCGTTTTGGGAATGTACGTCTTACCGTCCTTCTTGGCGGCGGCGCGGGCGGCGGCGGAATCCGTGCGCCACTTACTCTCAGCCTTGTCGTTGAATTCCGCAAGCGCCTTCTCGTATGAGCCCTTGCCATGCTTCGCGTCGTATGCTTCGATGTACGCTTCGCGCCACTTTGCGACCTTTGCGCAGTGTTCGCAGGACTCCTTGGCTTCGCCCTCGTCGTTCTTGCAGTCGTCGCAGAGATGGTCCTTGTCGGTCTCGCGCCTGAGCGAACACTCCCCGGAGGCATGTTCGCACTTCTCGACCTTGACGAGGCCGTCCTTTCCTACGGAGACGACGCCCTCAACCGGCTCGCCGGTCTCCTCGTCGTCGTCGAGCTTCACCTCGGCGGTGACGGTCGCGGCCAGCTTCTCGTCGATCTTGGCGTCGCCCAGCTCCTTCATCTCCTCGAAGCCGTCCTTGCCCTTGTTGGCCTCGTTGTACGCCTCGACGTATGCCGCCTCCCACGCCTCAACGTTCTTCCCATGCGGGGCGTAGAACTCTTGCGCGGCCTCGTAGTCCATGTCCTTGTAGGTCCCGTCCTTTCGACACTCGTGCGAAGTAAATGGAAGATGCCAGCCGTCCTCGCCCAAGAACTGGTCGTTCGCCCAGTCGGTGAGGAGCGTGCCCGGGCCGTTGTCGGACACGGCAAGCCACCACATGGCGCTGAGGGAGAGGATGAAGATCGGAAGCGCCAGAATGCGGTGCGTCACGATCTTGTCGATCTTGTCCGAAAGAGAAGTAGACGCCCTGCGCGGAGAACGCTTGAGGACGGTGCCGACGATGCCCTGAATGTAGGTGTAGCGTTGCGTGGTGATAATGGACTCCGCGTCGTCGTCCATCTCTTTCTCGCAGTCCTTGATGTGTTCTTCGACATGCGCAAGGATGTCCGCCGGCACGCCCAGCGTCTCAATCGCCTTCGCGTCCCGCTCGAACACCTTGATCGCCGCCCAGCGGCTCGTGGCTTTTTCGACCTTGCCGTGCAGCGACTCCTCGATGTGCGCGAGGGCGTGCTCCACCGAACCTGTGAACACATGCGGTCTCTCGCCCTTCGCGCCCTTCTTCGCCTCGGTAACTGCAAGTTCCGCCGCCGCCTTGGTGCCCTCGCCCTTCAGGGCCGATATTTCAACTACTGGACATCCGAGCGTCTTCGAGAGCTTCGCCGCGTCGATCTTGTCGCCGTTCTTCTTCACGACGTCCATCATGTTCACCGCCACGACCATCGGCAGCCCCAGCTCCAGCAACTGCGTGGTCAGGTAGAGATTGCGCTCCAGATTGGAGCCGTCCACGATGTTGAGGATCACGTCAGGTGACTCGGTAACGAGGTAGTTCCGCGCCACGACCTCCTCGAGTGAATAGGGTGAGAGCGAATAGATGCCGGGAAGGTCCTGGATCACCACGTCGCGCGATCCCCTCAACTTACCGTCCTTCTTCTCCACCGTCACGCCGGGCCAGTTGCCGACGTACTGGTCGGAACCGGTCAAGTCGTTGAAGAGCGTCGTCTTGCCGCAGTTCGGGTTTCCCGCGAGCGCTATCTTGACTGCCATATCCTTTTCTCCTTTTCCTGTGTGCGGACGCTACGCCTCGTGTTAGACATGTTGAAACTAATTAGACGAGGCAAACTGGATCCGCAAAAAAAATCACGCGACTTCGATGGCGGCGGCCTCGTCCTTGCGGATTGACAGCTCGTAGCCGCGCACGTTCAGTTCAATGGGGTCGCCCAGCGGGGCGATCTTGCGGACGGTCACCTCGGTTCCCTTGGTGAGGCCCATGTCCATGATGCGGCGCTTCGCGGCGCCGTCCCCGCGCAGACGGGCGATCTTCGCCGTCTGTCCGGGCTTGATTTCATCCAGAGTCATTTCTTATAAACCTTTCTCGTTAAACAAGTATCCGCATGGCAAGGTCTTGATCCACCGCCACGCGCGAGTCGCACACGCCAAGGATGTAGTTCCCGGCGGAGTGCGCAATCACCGTCACCTCGGCCCCCTCGACGAAACCCATCGTCGCGAGGCGTTTCCTGGCGACGTCGTTGCCCTTCACCATCTTTACGCGGTGCCGGCTTCCGATTGACATCATTGCGATTGGCATTTTATTTTCTTCTCCTACGCCCCTTCTTAGGGCGTCGCAAGTTAGTTTACCAAAACTAACTTACGGGCACAAGCGGATTTTTAGAAAAAGTTTGGAAGGCTCATCAGTCCGCCACGCGATTCATCCACACGCCCATCGCGACGATCATGGCGATGCCTAGCCAGCTGAAGGCGTCAGGGGCCTGTCCGAACACGAGGAAACCGAGTACGGCGGCGAAGGCGACGTTTGCGTAGTCGTACACGGCGAGTTCGCGGGGACGCGCCAGACGGTACGCCGCGGTGATTCCGAACTGCCCGACCGTTGCCGAGATGCCCGCGCCAAGCAGTATCGCGACCTGCGCGGACGTCATGAGCTGGTAGCCGAAAATCATGAACGGAAGCGAGGCGATCGTTGAGAATGCGCTGAAGAAGAGGACGATGAAACTCGGCTCCACGCCGAGCCGTCCGAGATGCCGAATGCAGGCGTACGCTCCGCCCGCCGCCACGCCGCCGACGAGTCCCGCAAGAGCGGGCCACGTGGAGCCGGACGCGAATGCGAATCCGGGCTTCACGACGAACATCGCGCCGATGAAAGCGCCCGCTATCGCCAGCCCCTGGCGCATCCGCACACGTTCGCCGAGGAACAGCCACGCGCAGGCCACGGCGGAAAACGGCGAGAGCTTGTTTAGCATACAGGCGTCCCCCAGCGGGATGTGGCTTAGGGCATAGAAGTTGCCGAATATGCCGACAGTCCCAAGAATGGAGCGCCACACGAGCGGCCCCCAGGGTGAAGCGGCAGGAGTGCCGCTTCCCCGAAATGCGGCTTCACCTCGGGGAAGCGGCGCTCTCGCCGCTTCCCGCCACTTCAACGCGAACAGCGCGCCCGCCACGAACATGGCAACGAGGTTCCGGAAGAAGCTCTTCTGGAAAGGCGACACCGCCCCGCCGAAATCATCGGCGAGGCGGACGAACATCCCCATTGTCGCGAAGGCAAGCGCCGACGCGAGCAGGCAGAGGATGCCTTTGGTTTTATCGGTCGTAGGGCCCTTACTTGGCAGCAGCAGCCGCGGCGATGATCCCCGCGAAGCTGTCCGCCTTGAGCGCGGCGCCTCCGATGAGGCCGCCGTCGATGTCCTTCTGCGCGAGCAGCTCGGCCGCGTTGCCGGGCTTCATCGAGCCGCCGTACTGGATGCGCACCGCCTCGGCCGCGTCCACGCCCACGAGTTCGCCGAGCGTCTTGCGGATGAGGGCGTGCACTTCCTGCGCCTGCTCCGGCGTAGCCGTGCGTCCGGTGCCGATCGCCCACACGGGCTCGTACGCGATCACGAGGTTCGCTGCGTCGGCGGCGGAAAGGCCCTTGAGGCCCTCCTTCATCTGGCGCACGATCACTTCCTCGACCTTGCCCGCGTCGCGCTCGGCGAGCGTCTCGCCCACGCACACGATTGCCGTGAGACCGGCCTTGATGACGGCGGTCGCACGCTTGTTGACCGTCTCGTCCGTCTCCGCGAAGTACTGGCGGCGCTCGGAGTGGCCGATGATCACGTACTTCACGCCCGCGTCAACGAGCATGCCCGTGGAGATTTCGCCCGTGTAGGCGCCCGACGCCTCCCAGTGGGCGTTCTCGGCGCCCGGCTGGACCGCCGTGCCCGCGCACGCCGCGACGGCGGCGGGGATGTCGATGGCCGGCGTGCAGCACACGATATCCACGTTCGTGAAGTCCTTCGTCGCCTCGGCGATGCCCTTGACGAGGGCGGCCGTCTCGGACGGCTTGATGTTCATCTTCCAGTTGCCCGCAATGATTTTCTTGCGCATGTCTTTTTTGTCCTTTCGATTGAAGACCTTTTCGTGAAAAACGGCGAATAGTTTACCATTTTCCCGCCCCGACCGCAACGGTTATGATATAATCTCTCCATGCACAGGCTTCTTATACCAGAAAACTACTTGTCCGGCGAGGCCATCGAGCTTCCGCCAGACGCCGCGCGCCACCTGAAGGTGGTGCGTCCGCACGCAGGCGAGGAGATTGAGCTGTTCGACGGGCACGGACACACCCGCCGCTGCAGGTGGGACGGCCGCCGCCTTGTCGCCGATGGACCCGTTGCCGCGTTCCCCGCCCCAAATTCCGCGCTCGTCCTGTTCGCGTGCGTCACGAAGGGAAGCCGTTGGGACTGGACGATTGAAAAGGCCGTGGAACTTGGCACCACGCGCATCGTGCCCGTAATATCAGACCGCTGCATCGTGCGTCTTCCCCCTTCGGAACGCCCCGCCAAGGCCGACCGCTGGCGGCGAATCGCCGCAGACGCAGCGCGCCAGAGCGACGCAGTATGGCTTCCGGAAGTACACGCGGCCGTTGACTTCAAGGATGCCTTGTCCCTCGTCAAGGATTGCGGACGCGTCTTCGCCGGAGCGTTGTGCAATCCGCCACCGCCTCCGATCTGGGACGAGGTCGCTGCCGCTGTGTCCGGCAACGCCCCCCTCCCTTCGCTCGGCATATTCGTTGGACCCGAAGGCGATTTCACGCCCGATGAACTTCGTGCGCTTCTGGAATTGGCCACGCCGGTCTCGTTCGGCCCCACGATTCTGCGCGCCGAGACGGCGGCCATATTCGGGCTCTCCGTCCTTGCGGCGGCAAGAGGACGCGCCCTCACGCAGTAGGTACGACGCTGGCTGCCCAGTCCACGTATGCGGAATAGACGGCGTCCGCGTCGAAGACGCGCGCAAGCGAGAGCGCACCTGCGCGAAGCGCGGTAGCGTCCCGAGCACGAAGGTCCGCCACGGCTGCACAGAGTGCCTGTACGTCGCCAGCGGCGCACGTCACGCCTGCGCCGTGTTCGGCAAGGAGGCGTTCCGTCTCGCCGTGCAGCGTGTTGACCACCGGCACACCGGCCGCCACGTAGTCGGCGAGCTTGTAAGGCACGCCCACGCACGAATCGTCGAACATCGGCACGAGTCCAGCATCTGCCTGCGCGAGGAGCGATTGCAGTTCCCCTTCACCGAGGTAGCCATGGAAACGGATGCGCGCACAGCCCGACGCACGCGCGCGCAACGCCGCCTCCTTCGGCCCCGCCCCAGCGAGGTCAAGTTCCACGTCGGGCATTTTCCGCACGGCGTCGATCGCCGTCTCAAGATCGTAGCTCGCCCCCATCGTCCCCACATACACCAGTCGGAATGGTTCTGTGAAAACAGGTATTACCTGTTTTTCCAAAACGGATGGCGACATCTCAATGCCATGGTAGGCTAGGTGCATCGGCGACTGCGCGCCGTACGACTTCGCAAGATCGAGGTAACGCGCCGCGACGGCGCTCACTCCCTGCGCGGAACGGTAGATGCGACGCGCCCGCGCCCGCAAGGGCGCCAGCGTCCAGCGCGGCACCACGCGCTCGAAGTTCTCTGGCCAAGCGTCCATAACATCCACTACGAACGCGATCCCGCGCGCACGGCAGAACGCGGCGAGCGCGGAGGCGGAGGCGAGAGGCGGCATGGAGGCGACCACAAGATCGGGGCGCTGCGGCTCAAGCTCGGCGAGCGTACGGAGATTGCGCGCGAACGCGCGGTGAGAGAGGATACGCCGCAGGCACACGTTGCGCGGATACGGCGGCGTGGGCACGAGCACGAGACGGAAACCGTCCCCTTCCCAGCGCGCACCGGACGCAAGCGCGCGCGGTGCCTTCTTGGCATGTGAAAAATCACTCGACCACAGCGTTACATTGTGGCCCGCCCGCGCGAAAGCGCGCGCCATCAGCCAGTAACGCTGTGGACGCGCGCCTTCAGGCGGCAGATTGTCAAATGGGTTGGCAATCCAGACGTTCATGCACGGCCCCCGCAAGGCCGGGACGGCTACTTCTCGTCGTTGTAGAGCTGGAAGGCGTCCTTCGCATTGAGGCCCTGGTGGACGACGGCGGAGATCGCCTTCATCATCGCGAGGGGCTTCTCGCTCTGGAACACGTTCCGGCCCATGTCGACGCCGGCGGCGCCGGCCTGGATCGCCCGGTAGGCGAGTTCGAGGGCCTTCTCCTCGGGGAGCTTCTTGCCGCCCGCGATCACGATCGGCACCGGACACTGCGCAACCACGGTCTCAAAGCCCTCTTCCGTGTAGTAGGTCTTCACGAACGAGGCGCCGTTCTCCGCGCACACGCGCGTCGCGAGACGGAAGTAGCGCGCGTCGCGCGCCATGTCCTTGCCCACGGCCGTCACGCCCAGCACGGGGATGCCGTACTTCGCGCCCATGTCCACCGTGTGGACGAGGTTGTGCGTGGTGATCTGCTCGCTCGCCTTGTCGCCGCACGCCACCATCACCGCCATCGCGCTCACGTTGAGGCGGATCACGTCCTCCACGTCGTACACGCGGTTGAGGTTGAGGTCGGTAAGGATCGTCGTGCCGCCGTCGGAGCGCAGGCACACGGGCTTGGACATCGACGGGGGGATCACGCTGCGGAGGATGCCGCGCGTGCACATGAGGCAGTCGGCATACTCGATGAGCGGGTTGATCGTAAGGTCCACGCGCTCAAGTCCGCTCGTCGGCCCCATGATAAAGCCGTGGTCGCACGCGAGCATCACGGTGTGCCCGGTCTTCGGGTTGAAGATGCGCGCGAGGCGGTTCTTCACGCCCCAGCCCTGGTTCTCGTTGCCCTTGAGGAAGAACTGCTCGCTCTTCTGGGGCTTGTCGAGGCCGTAAGCGGCGGCCTCCTTGAAACCATCCATATCTGCCATGATAAAATTAACCTTTCTTCTTTGTGGGGGTTCGGGGGAGCCTGGGCTCCCCCGCTGGTTGTCAAACGAAGCACGCCCAAATATCGGCGTTGGAGGCGCTGCCTGCGTCGATGGGGCCGATGGAGCGTTCGCCGAGGTTCTTCGCGCGGCCGAACTTCGCCTGCATCTGCGCGGTCGCCTCGCTGCCGGCCTTCGCGGCAGCGGCGGCGGCGGCAAACATCGCCTGCTCGCCTTCGGCGGCGTGGGCTTTGAGCGCCTCGATCGCCGGGATGAGCGCGTCCATGAACGTCTTGTCGCCCACCTTCGCCTTCGTGGCGAAGCCGAGTTCCTCAAGACCGGCCGCGAAGAGATCCGCGATGCCGGGAGCGTCCAGCTCCGTCACGCCGGCGTCCACCGCATCCGCCATGCCCTCGAAAAGCGTGCCGTAGAGCGAACTCGTGGAACCGGAGACGTCGGATTCAAGGTGGTTCACCATGTCGGTGAGCAGCGACTTGAAATCCGAGCCCTGCGCGGCGGCGAGCGCGCGCGTGGCCGCGACGATCGCCTCGCCGTGGTCGCCGTCGCCGCCAGCGGCGGCGTCGAGCGCCGAATAGTCCCTCTCGCGGGCGGCGGTCTTCTCCGCCGCCCGCGCCCAGACCTGCTTGAACTGGTCGAGTGTCATGGTCGTTCCGTTCAGAGGGTCGTCCAGTACGGCGCGTTGGCGGGAGCCGCCAGGTACTTCGCACACGTATCGCAGCACTTGCAGAGGATCATCTGGAAGCCGGCCATTTCCTGCACGGTGAGAAGCTCGTCGCACTTGCCGGGCAGCACGGTCACGCCCATCGCCTCGAGCATGGACTTCGCCTTGCGGTAGCAGATGAGCATTTCCATCGTGGTGGTGGAGCCGGAGCCGTTGATGAGCAGAAGGGCCTTGTCGCCGGAGGCGATCTTCGTGGCCTTCACGAGCGAGGGGAGCATCTTCTCCACGGTCTCGTCGGCCGTACACATCTTCGAGATGCCGCCGCCGCCTTCGCCGTGCTGGCCCATGCCGATCTCCATCTCGTCGTCCGCGAGGGCGCCGATCTCGCCGCCGTTCTGCGGATGGGTGGCCACCTTGAGCGCCACGGAGAGCGTGGCGATGCCCTCGTTGAACTTGTTGGCGAGTTCGACGATCTCCTCGAGGCTCTTGCCCTCCTCGGCCGCCGCGCCGACGACCTTGATGAACGGGATCACGCCGCCAAGGCCGCGCTTGTCCTCGATCGGGGTGTCGGGGCCCTGGGCGATGTCGTCGTGGATCACGATCTCGACCACCTTGAGGCCGGCCTTCTGCGCCTTGCGCATGGCCTTCGAGCCGCTCATGCGGTCGCCGTTGTGGTTGAGGGTGATGAGCAGCGTGCCCGCGTCGCGCTTCACGTAGTCGAGCGCCTCGAACACCTTCTCGCCGCCAGGCGCGGCGAAGATGTCGCCGGCCACGCACGCGTCGAGCATGCCAAGGCCCACGAAGCCGTGCATCGCGGGTTCGTGTCCGGAGCCGCCGAACGCGACGAGCGCCACCTTGTCGGCGCTCTTGGGGGTCTTGCGCACCACGATCTTCTCGTTGACGAGCGCGAGGGTATCGGAATAGCAGCCCACGAGGCCTTCAAGGAGCTCCTTGGTGAGGTTCGCGGGATCGTTCATGAACTTCTTCATCGGCATGGTAAAATCCTCTTTGTAGGGGTTCGGGGGAGTGAGCTCCCCCGGTGGTTGTCAATCCTGGAAAAACTCCACCTGCGGGCCGTTCTTGTAGCCCACGTAGGCGATTGCGCACGTGCCGCCGAGCGAATACTTCGGCAGCAGCACGGCCGCGCCGGCGGCCACGGCCTCATCCACGGCCGCCTGGACGTCGGCCACCTTGTAGGCGACATGCGTCTCGGCAACCATGCGCCATGCGCAGGGCGTATCCTTCTCCCAGTAGAGGTACTCGATCTTGTACTCTTCGTTGTTGCAGATCCAGACCTTCAGGCCTTCCATGTAGGCCATACCGTCCATCTTCTCGGGCACCGGAATGCCGGTGTGCATGTACGTCTTTTCCATGGTTGCTTTCCTTTCTTCGAAATTAGAACTGGACGCCGGGGACGGAGAAGCGGTTGCACTTGCTGTCGTGGAAGTTGGCGAACTCGCTCACGATCGCGCCTTCGGTGCCGCCCATCAGGAAGTGCCAGGAGCCGACCTTCGGCAACTTGTGCGCGACACCGTCGGCCGTCCACTTCTCCACATGGAGCGACTTGAGGTTCGTGGGCTTATTGGCCTTGTGGTCGAAGAGGTGCTCGGAGAGCATCTTCTTCGCCTCCGGGAACTGGTCGAGGTTGGGCTCGCCGACTTCCGAGAAGCTGTACACCCAGCCGTGGCGCACGAGCCAGCTTTCCATCTTCGCGGGGATGTTCTTGCCGACGAACTTCTCGCCCGTCCAGCGGTCCGTGGCGACGCCCGGATCGACCGGATTGCCCGCCTTGTGGCAGTGCTCGGGGAGAGCCTGGAGCGGGAGCAGGTAGATGTCGTGCCCGAAGTACTCTTCCTTGATTTCGTCCACCCAGATCACGCCGCCCATGCCATACTTCATGAAGTCGCCCTTCGCGAAGTCGATTGCCCAGAAGCCGAGGTACTGCGTGCCGTCCTTCGGGTTCGTGAGCTTGTCGTTCTTGAGGGCCGGATACACCGGGTAGCCGAAGCGGCGCATCATGTCAAAGTAAGCCTCCGACGCCTTCGCGCCGTCGAACTTGCCGCCCTTGTTGATACCATTCTCGTCGAACGTTCCGCCGACGTAGAAGTCTTTGTTCGTGTACATTTTTATTTCCTTTCCACAGTTCTGGCAGCAGCAACCTGCCATCATTCCGGCAACGGCCACCGCGGCCGCCGCACCTGCAATTGTCTTGACGTTCATTGTTTTCTCCTTTTGGGTTTGAGATTCAGTTAGGAAAGCTTTGCCTTGCCGACGAGCTTCATCAGCACGAACGTGGCAACGGCCGAGACCGCAAGCAACCCTCCGCCGAGCGCGTAGCCGTTCGCAATGCCGCCGCAGCCGTAGATCAGGTAGCCGCAGCCAAACAGGCAGCTCCACACCGCGAGGCAGCCGAAGACCATGCAGAGGATGCCGACCGGCAGGTCGCGCAGGTTCGCGTGGATCTTCTCGTCGAACTTGCGGAGGGTTTCCGCGTCCTCGCGCGGCGTGAGCAGCGTCACAAGGATCCAGCCCACCGTGGTGGCGGCCACGCCCAGCACGAGCTTCCACGCCGAGAGGTTGAACCACTCCGCACGCCACCCGCTCTCGAGCCAGCCCGTGAGACCGCACGCGGGCGCGCCCCATTCGAAGAAGCACGCCACGAGGAACGAGATCACCATCGCGGAGATTTCGCTCCATGCGTTCAGGCGGTGCCAGAACCAGCGCAGGATGTAGAGAAGACCCGTACCCGCGCCGATCTGGAGGATGAGATCGAAGCCACCCTTCGCGTTGCGCAGGACGAGCGCCATCACGCCGCACGCGACGAGCAGCAGGACCATGCAGAGCCGTCCCACGAGCACCTGGTTCTTCGGCGACGCCTTCGGGTTCACGAAGCGCACGTAGAAGTCCTGCACGAGGTAGGACGCGCCCCAGTTGAGGTGCGTGGCGATCGTGCTCATGTAGGCGGCAATGAGGGAGGCGGCCACGAGGCCAAGCCAGCCGGAGGGCAGACGGGAGATCATCGCCGGGTAGGCGGTGTCGTTCTGCACGTACTGCTGCGCGTTCGGGAAGGCGGCCTTGATGGACTCGAGGTCAGGGAACACGATTAGCGAGGCGAGCGCCACGATGAGCCACGGCCAGCTGCGGAGCGCGTAGTGGAGGAAGTTGAACAACATCACTGCGCCGACGGCGTTCTTCTCGTCCTTCGCGGAGAGCATGCGCTGCGCGATGTAGCCGCCGCCGCCCGGCTCCGCGCCGGGATACCACGTGGCCCACCACTGGACGGCGATCGGCAGGATGAAGATCGTCATCAAGGTGGATTTCCAACCGGCGCCGCTCATCGCGGGCAGCATGGACGTCTTGCACGATACGGCCGCATGGGAGAGTACGCCGGAGAGCGTGCCCGTATCGTTCGGCCCGCACATCTTCACGGCAAAGTAAGCAGCCGCAATCGCGCCCACCATCGCCACCGTGTACTGGTAGAAGTCAGCCCAGATTGACCCCGTGAGACCACCGAGCGTAGCGTAGATTCCGACTGCAACAAGCGCGATCGCGAGCGTCACGACGGGCGTGAGGCCGAAGATCGTCGCGCCGATCTTGATGGCGGCGAGCGACACCGTGCCCATGATGATCACGTTGAAGACGAGGCCAAGATACACGGCGCGGAACCCACGCAACGCCTTCGCGGGCGTCCCGGAATAGCGTAGCTCGTAGAAACCTAGGTCGGTGGAAAGCTCAGAGCGCCGCCAGAGCTTTGCATATACAAACACGGTTAACATGCCCGTGAGCAGGAACGCCCACCACGCCCAGTTGCCGGCCACGCCCTGCGTGCGGACGATATCCGTCACGAGGTTCGGCGTGTCGCACGAGAACGTGCAGGCCACCATCGAGACGCCGAGGAGCCACCACGGCATCGATCGGCCGGAGAGGAAGAAGTCCTCCGCGCTCTTTGAGGCCCGCTTCGCGGCCCAGGCGCCAATCACGATCACGCTCAGCAGGAAGGCGACGATGATCGTCCAGTCCAGACTCGTAAGAATTCTCATTTTCTTTTCTCCTTATTGTACAGCTTCAAGTTCTACTTCCGGAAACCACTTGGCCGCCCACTTGCGGCAGGGCTCGAAATCCTTTACGGCCTTCTTTACCAACTCGGGTATGAACTTGTCCACGCCCTTCTCCTCCCCGTACAGGTAGTGGAGCGTCAGCGCGGCGCCGAGCATGTGCTCGCTCCACTCCAGCGGGCTGCTGATCCTCTTGCGTTCACGCCCCTTCAGCACCAGCTCGTTGATGAACTGGTTCATGTAGTTGAGGTAGACCCTCTCCTTGAGGCCGTAGAACCGCGACCAGTCCTCGCGCTTCTCCTTGTCCGGCACGGGCTTCCCCTTCACGTACTTGGCCTTCTGGATCGTCAGGGTCTTGTCGTCCGCCTTCATCACGATAGCCAGCACCGTGCCGCGGCGGTCCCTGAACACGAACTTCTCGGCATGCTTGATGAAGTACTTGTGCATGCCCTCCATGAATTTGACCTTCTTGATCTGGTCCTCCGCCGCGAGTTTGCCATCGCGCGTCGTCATGCCCTCCTTCAGGCGCGTAAGATGCTTGATGCAGCGCTCCCAGTCTATGCGCTTCAGGTCGCGGATGATCTCGTCGAACCCGTCCTGAGCCTTCTTCCTCTCCTCCTCGATCGTCTCCTTGAGTTTCTCGGCGGCGGCCTTCTCGGCGGCGGCCTTTTCCTCGGCGGCCTTCTTCTCGGCCACCGCGCGTTCGCGGCGCTCGACTGCCAGTTTGGTCTTCTTCACGGCCTCGTCGCGGATGGTGCGCGCGCGCGCGTCGATGCCCAACAGCTTGCGCCGCGCGTCCGTCAGCCATTTCTCGTTCTTCAGTGTGTTGTACTTGTCCACGAGGTCGTTCGCAAGCTGGATGGCTTTCTGGGCCGTATCCTCGTCCTGTCCCGTGAGCTTGTCGGCCCCCTTCGCCAGCTCGAGGATCTTGAGCATGCTCCCGTGGAACTTGATGTCGGCCGCGCGGAACTGGTAGACGTCTTCCCAAAGCTTCTGGAAGTTTTTCACCGACGGCGGCAGCTGTAACGGGGGGATGTCGTCCTCTGCGGGCTTCTCCTCTGCGGCATTCTCTTCCGCGGGCTTCTCCTCCGGCTTCTCGGCCGGCTTTTCCTCGACCTTCACGCCAAGCTTGCCGCCCAAATCCTTCATGGCCTTTTCGTAATTGGCCGGGTCGCTCAGGGCTTTTGTGATCACGCCGACCGCTGCCGGATTCACGGCGGCCATCTGGGCGAACATCGCGAACTCGGGGCTTGCCTTCAGCTTGTCGAGGGCTTCCTTGTACTCCGGCGACGCACTGTCAAGCGGCTCGCCGTTCGTATCTTTGGCCGACGCGAGGATCTTGGTCGCCAACTTCTCTATCTGCTCAGGCGTTGCCGGCTTGCCCAGGGCTGCGGCCATCATGGACTGCATCCCCTGCGCGGCGGCGGCCATGGCGCCGGCGGGCGTGGCGTTGGTCGCCGCGGCCGCGACCGCGTTCGTCGCACCTCCCGCTGCCTGCACGGTCTGCGGGGCCGCCGTGGCGAAGAGGGAGTTCGTAAAGGCTATCGCCTGCGCAATCACGGGCGACGGCCCTGGCGCGAGCACGTCGGCTGCGGCCGCCTTCAGTTCCTCCGGCAGCACCTTCTTCATGTCGCGTATGGCCTTCTCCACAACCTCTTCGCCCTGCAGGACGCTCTTGTGGAACGCCGCGTAGTCGTCCTGGGCGGCCTTGACGGTCTTCTTGATCGACTCGCGCGCCTTCTGCTGCCTGTCGACGACATCCTGGACGTTCTTCTGCTCGTCGGCGGCCTTCGTGCTGCTCACGTACCACCAGAGTCCGCCGGCCACAAGCAGGAGCACCAGAACGATTCCGCCGACCACCATGCCGACCATCGCGCCCACGCCCATGCGCTTCTTTTCCGCCTCCTGGCCTTCCATGTCGCCAATCGGCTGGAGGTCCGCAACTTCGCCGTCAAGCGCCGTGTTCCCCGTGGAGGAGAGCGACATCTTCGGTTTGCCGCCCTTGAATTTAATCTTTGGACCAGATGTCTTGCTAGTCTTCGATGGACCAGCCTTGGCCAAGTAACGCTTGAAGTCGCCCAACAGCGACTGGTACGTTGGATAGCGCATCGACGGTTCAAGCTCAAGCATGCGCATGATGATCGCGTCGACTTCCGGCGGGATGTCGGAACGGATTTCGCTCGGCTTCTTCGGCGGCCCCTCGAAGCGCGCCTTCACGACGGCCGTCGGGTCCGGCCCGTCGAACGGCGGCACGCCAGTCAGGACATGGTACAGCGTTCCTCCAAGGGAGTAGATGTCCGCACGGTAGTCAATCTTCTGACGGCGCACCTTTTCAGGGGAAATGTAGTACGGCGTGCCCCAGATCTCATCGGAGTCGCCCTGCATCGCCGCGAGGCCGAAGTCGACGAGCTTGGCGTTGCCGTCCGTATCAAAGAGCACGTTCTCCGGCTTCACGTCACCATGAACGAGACCGCTCTCGGCGGCGAGCGCGAGGGCGTCGGCCACCTGCTGCCCCACGCGCATCACGTGTACGACGTCCAGCGTACCGGGATTCGCATCCATTTCCTTGTCAAGGGAACCACCCGGAACTAGCTCCATCGCGATGTAGGGCATGCCCTGCTCCTGTCCGAAGGAGTATATCTGCGCGATGTTCGGGTGGTTGAGGCGCGCGGCGGCCTGCGCCTCGCGCTGAAAACGCTCGACGAATTTTGGGTCCGCGCCGAGGCTCTTGAGCATCACCTTGATGCCCACCTTGCGGTCAAGCATCTTGTCGCGCGCGAGGTACACGCCGCCCATGCCACCATGCCCCAGCTCCTTTTCGAGCAGAAAGTGCCCGAAATCTGCCGGCGTTTTAATCATCGGTTCGTCGTTTTCAGCCATCTTTTATAAGTCCTTCGAATTCTATTCCTCGCAAGGTTGCCTTATATCATACCATAAAAACGCGCAACGCGCAAAACGGCAGAGACACTATTTGTCTTTTTCTCGGACGGCGTCCGCAATGGCCCCCTCCCCGCGCAGGCGGCCGTGGCCCGACCCCGCCGCCTCGACTCTGATCCTGAGCGGCAGACGCTCCTCCACCGCCTTGACATGCGAGATCACCCCGATAGTCGTGCCCTCACGGTGGAGTGAGCACAGTACGTCCAGCGCCGCCCCCAGACGTTCGGAGTCGAGCGTGCCAAACCCTTCGTCCAGGAACATCGTCTCCACCTTCACGCGGCCCGCCGTCAGACGCGAGAGCCCCAGCGCCAGCGCGAGCGACACCTCGAAGCGCTCGCCGCCGGAGACGTTCGACACCGGACGCACCGTGTCGTGCTGGTCGTGGTCCACGATCATCGGCAGCAGCATCGTCTTCTTTCGCCTGTGCCTGCCGTCTCCGGCGTCATTTGCATTGTCTGCAGTCTGCGCCGGACTCCACAGCAACGAATACCGCCCGCCCGTCATGTGCGAGAGGAACGGATTTGCCGCCTTGAGAAGCGCACGCAAGGTCAACCCCTGCGCATAGCGGCTGAAAAGGACGCCGTCCTTCCCACCTAACATGCCGTTGAGGCGTGTCCATGCCATCTTGCTGGACTCTGCGGCGGCGCGCTTTGCGATCAGTTCCGCAACTCTCTGGCGGCAGTCGTTGTCGGCCTTGATCTGCGCGGACAGGTTGCCGGACTCCTGCTCGGCGGCAGAACGCGCTTTTTCCGCTTCCGCCATCTCCCGGGCGACTTCCTCGCGCGAGCGGTCGCTGTGCCCGTCCGCCTCATGCTTGGCAACGTCCCGATCATGCTTCACGCACACCTCTTTCAGCGCCGCAGTATCCTTCTCAAGCTCCGTTTTTTTCTTCCTGATCCCCTCCAGAACCCGATCGTCTCCACAAGCAACAGCCCATGCCGCTTCATCGGTAAATCCCTTCCCGACAACTGCGTGCACAAAATCCGCCTCTGCCGCCGCGCAGGCTTCTCCTGCGGCCTGCGCCTTCTCCCGAGCCTCCCTGAGCGCTTTGCTAATCTGGTCCTGACGTTCACGTGCATTGGAGACTCTTTGACGCCCTTCCATCAGCGACTTGGTCGCCGCCTCGACTGCGGCATCGAGTTGATTTCCATACGAAACAAGGTCTTCTGGCAGGTTGAGTTCCTTACGCCTGTCCTCAAGCGCTGCAACGGCGTCCTGCGCATTCTTCAACTCCGCTTCGGCAGACTCCAGATTCTTCGTCGCGTTTTCCGCCTCCACCTTCAACGATGAAATCCGCGCCGACAGATCGTCTATTCGCGCCTTGCTCGTGGTCTCGCGGGCCGCTAGTTCGTGTTCCAGACGTTCCAGTTCCGCCGTCTCTTCCCTGCGCTTTTCCTTTGCGACATCGGCCGCCTTCGCCACCGCGTTCCGCCTGTCTCGCACCACGTTGTAGGCTTTGTCGCTGGTTTCCTTCGCAGCAACCGCGTCGTCATACGCCTTCTCGAATTCGGATGCCTCCGGAAGCTCCGTCATGTCCGCAGGTCCGATGCGCTTCCCGCAGACCGGACAGATGTCGTTTTCACGCAGGCTCTTCCGTACCTCGTCGTAGTTCATGGCGGTCATGACGGTGCGGACGCGCATGACTTCCTTGATCCGCGCGTCGATCTGCGGCTGCTCGGCGTCGTAGACCGCCTGCACCTTGGCGAATTCCGCCTCGCTCGCCGCAAGAGCCACTTGAGCCTTCTCATCCGCCGCAACGACTGCTGCCGAACATTCCTTGAGCCGTACACGTTCGCGCGCCATCCTCTTCAGCCCGGGGTCAACCGAATCGGGGGCCTCCGCATCGGGATTCACATGAAGTGATTCAAGGTAAGCCATCTCCGCCGTCTGCTGCGCAAGCGATTCTGCCAGTTTCTTCGACTCGCGCGCGAGACGGGCGTTTGCCTCCTTCGCCGCATCGCGCGTTGCCTTCGCCGTGCCGACCTCGCCTTTCGCCTTGATAATGTCCTTGTCCAGCGCCACCGCCCGCTGGATAATGGGCTCCGCCGCCGCGCGCTCCTTTTTGGCCCTACCTTCAGCCGCCTCCAAGTCGGGGATGGCGGCGCTCGCCATCCCTACCGCTTTCTCGGCCTCTGCAATGGCCTTCTCCTTTGCGGACACTTCCGCCGCGGCACCCTCCTTGGCCGTGCGCAGGCTCTTCAGTTCGGCATGCTTAACAAGGAGTGTCCGCGCCTTTTCGGCGGATGCTAGGACCAACTCCTCCGGCGCAAGCGCCGCCCGACGCTCCTCAAGCGTTTTCTGGCGAGCCTCCAATTCAGCTTTCTCCCGAACCAACCGCTCGTCGTCCAAGAGCCACGCATGTTCGGACTGGAGTTTCTTCAACCGCTCCCCAGTAGTCTGTGCGCGCGCCAAGGCCGCCGACGCCTTCTCCTCAAGCGCAGCGCGCGCCTCGGCGTCAAGAGGTACGTTCTCGCCCTGCTGTAGTTCGATGTCCTTCACGGCCTGGACGGCGGCTTGCCATTTCTCGAAGATGCGCGTGCCGATGCGCGTGAAAATGTCCGTCCCCGCCGCCTGCTCGAGGATCGCGGCGCGATCGTCGTCGTCCGCCGTCAGGAACTTGTCGAACTGCCCTTGCGCCAACATCATGGAACGCTGGAACTGGGGGAAGTCCAGTCCGACTTTCCGGACAATGAGCGCCTTCGCCTCGTCCTTCTTCTTCGGCGTTACATCTCGTTCGGGGTCGAGTTCGTAGATGCGCACCTCCGGACTGTTCACGCCGCCGTCGGATCCCTTACGGCGCTTGCGGGAGATGCTCCATTCCGCACGGTATCTCTTCCTCTCGCCGACGCCGAGAAACTCGGCTTTGCACGAGCAGGTGAACGTGCCGCGCGTCATCACCTCGGCGAGTTCCTCGTTTGTCGCGCTCTCCTGCCGCGCCGTCTTACCGTAGAGGGCCAGCGAGATCGCGTCCAGAATCGACGTTTTCCCCGATCCCGTGGGGCCTACGATGGCGAACAGTCCCTCCCGCGCGAATGCTGGGTCTGCAAGGTCAATCACCCATTTCCCGGCAAGGGAATTAACGTTTTCAAATTCAACCTTCAACAGTTTCATGTGCGTTACCTCTTTACCTACAACTTCACTCTGCTTATTTCTTTTTGCTTTCGCTATTGGGAGTTCTGGAGTTTTGGAGAATAGGAGAATTTATAAAATGTTCTCATTTACTCCGAGACTCCTAATCTCCCAATAGCGAAAGCAATCATCAACAATAATCCTTATTAACTTTCTTGTGCAAAGCGAGCGGATGGCTATTCTCCTTCCGCCAAACCAGACTTGACTTCGGCTATAACCTCCGCAAGAAGGCCTTCAAACGCCATGCGGTCTTCGTCCGTCAGGTTCTCCTCCGAAAGACGCGCGCGCGCAACTGCCAGCTCGTCCAGCGTGGACAGGTTTTCGTTCGTCTCGGCGAGTCCCTCGAGTCCGGAGCCTGCCGCCATCTTCTCACGGCGGTCGCGTTCCACCAATATCTTGATTTCTGGATGCCCGGCAACGGCAGCCGCGAACTTCGCCCACCACGGCGAAAGGTCGCCCTCGCCTTCGCTGACGGATACTTCCACGTAAGTCGGCACGCCCGCGCACGCAAGCTCCTCAAGCCGCGCGAGGACTGCCTCAGGCGACCCCACCACGCGAGCAAGCGCGTGGAAGCATGGAATCGGGCGTTCCTCCACGCGCACAGCATCTCCGCTCTTCTCTCCCAGCGTCACCACAAGTATCTGCTTCTGCGTGCCCGCTTCCGAGAAGCTCATCGGAATCGGCGAGCCTGAATAGCGCGCCACATCCCTCCCAGCAACCCTCTGCGGCACGTGCAGGTGTCCGAGCGCGAGATAGTCGACCGATGGAAGCGCGTCAAAATCGACGCTCTTTACGCCGCCCACCACCGTGTCCGACAAAACGCCGCGCTGGCGTTCGGATACGTCGTCCGACAGCCTGCTGCCCGAAATGACGCAGTGTCCCATCATGGCCACAGGCGCATCTCCCGCCTTTGCGCGCGCCGCCGCCACCACCCGGCGACAATGTTCGGCAAAACCGGCGCGCACCAATTCGTCGTGTGACCGCGGATCGTCCTCCTGCCGCACCAGATTCGCCAGCTCGCTTTCGCGCAGATACGGAATGGCCGCGATCGCCAGCGCCGGATGTCCGTCCCGCTCCACCACCACGCACTCGCGCTCTGGCTCGTCCTCTCCGGCCGGTACTACCGTAGTCCCCACGCATTCCAGAATCTGTCGCGACATCCCCAGCCAGCTGGGCGAGTCGTGGTTGCCGCCGGTGATGACGATGTTCCTGCAGGCAGCTTCCGAGTATGCGCGCACGACGAACGAATGGTACGCCTTCATGGCGGAGGCGGACGGCGCGGTCGTGTCAAACACGTCGCCCGACACGAGCAGCGCGTCCGGTCGTTCCGCCTTGATCTGCTCAAGCAGCCAGTCGAGGAACGCCACGTGCTCGGCGGATCGGTCCTCTTCATGCAGACGCGCGCCTAGGTGCCAGTCACTTGTATGGATTATCTTCATTGCGGGACGTATTATACCAAACTCCATCCCGCCCCGTAGATTCAAAAAGATTTTTCCGTCACAGGTTCCCCGTAAGGACGTGCTTCAGCCTCCCACTGGCGACTTCGGCAAGGTGGCGTACGACGGCAACGGGCGTGGGCTGGGCGTCGGACATCCTGAAACGCGGGAAGAACCGCGTGACGTGCAGGGGGATGTCCGGCGAAACGGACGCCACAAAAGCCGCAATCGCGTCGATGTCGCCTTCCGTGTCGTTCCGCCCCGGCACGACGAGCGTCGTCACCTCCACATGGCATCCGGCGGCGTGAAGCGTCCGGATCGTGCGGCACACCGCAGCGAAGTCTCCGCCGACCCAATCGTAGTATTCCTGCGACGGCCCCTTGAGGTCGATGTTCGCGGCGTCGATGAGCGGCGCAAGCTCATCAACGACAGCAGCCTCGGCGCATCCGTTTGAGACAAGCACGTTGAGCATCCCGCGCGCATGGACCTCACGCGCACAATCGCGCACGAACTCCCACCCCACCAGCGGTTCGTTGTAGGTGTAGGCAACTCCAAGATTGCCGCGTTCGCGTCTGACCCTGAGCGCAATGTCGGCGAGTTCAACCGGCGTGGCGACCTGACATGGCACGCCATCCTCGCCGCACTGCGATATCGAGTCGTTCTGGCAGAACGGACACTTGAGGTTGCACCCGAAGCTGCCCACGGAAAGCACCTTTTCGCCTGGATGGAAAAACGTGATCGGTTTCTTCTCGATTGGATCGAGCGCGAGCGACGTGATCTTGCCGTAGTTCGCCGCAACCAAGCGCCCGCCTTCCGCCTTTCGCGCACGGCAAAATCCGAACGCGCCCTCGGCGAGCGTGCAATGCCGCGGACATGTCCCGCAAATCACTCGTGCAACATTCATGGTTCAGACGGAGCAGAGATGCCGACCACGACCTTGACGAACGCGCCGGCGGTGGATGGCACTTGGATTGTCGCGGTTTTCCCGTCGCCGGAGAAGGTCTTGCTCTGAACGGTCCTCTCGACGAGGTTCGTAACGGTATCGCCCGCCGCGACATAAATCACGCCGTTGGCGTGCGAAAGGTCAACGCCGTTGCCGCCCGCCTCTGCCGCAACACGTATCCGCGCGCCGCCTTCCACTACCTCGACATCAACGATCCGCAGCTCCACCGGCGTCGCGGTCTGCGCGACGTTCAGGAGAAACGCAGCCTCGTGCTCGCCGGTGGTGTCGGAACCGTATGTCGCCGCCCAGTCGTTGTATTTGGCCTTCATCTGGTCGTCCGCCCCTTCCAGATACGCAGGCACCGCCACGAGCTCGGGGCCGGCAATGAAATCCTTGTTGCTGTTATCCTCGTTGCTATAGGAGAAGGAAATGGTGCCATGCACCTTGTCGTAGAGCCCGGCGCGACGCCCCTTCTTGCAGGGCAGATAGTGGCGGATGAGGTCGAGTTCGCCGCTCTCGAGGTTGTTCTTCCAGATCTTCAGCTCATACAGCTTGCCCTGGCTGTACCACTTGGGAACTCCACTTAAGTTACAGGCAAACACGAAAAGGTTGAGATGGAGATTGACGACACCGTTCGTCCCATACTTCGTGCGGTCCTCGTCGCTGAACGTCTTCACCCCATTCTGGTAAAGCTCGAGCGAATCTGGGTCGGTCATGTCGGTGATGATTTCGCAGCGCTCGCCGCCGACGAAGTCGACGGCCCCGCTCGGATTGCCGCGCTGCTTGACACCGTAGCCGAAGAACGGCTTCTTTTTGAACATGTGGCACATGAGGAAACGCGTGCGCTTGTCCGAGACGCTGTTGTCGATTGTGGCGTCGAGGAGCGACCAGTCATTGGTGCTTATGTCCCCGCTCGCCCACGCGAAGTCGATCTGCGCCTTGAGTCCGGTCTCGGCGTTTACGTCCGTGTCGATATACTGCGAGCCCGTCGCCTCGATGTATTCGAGGAACGCATCCGGCTCCTCCGTGACGGTCTCGCCCCTCGCGCAGATGCAAGCGCACAACAGGACCACAGTGACGAACATGCGCCCTGCGCCGTCGTGAGCCCCGGGCTTGAACAAGCCCGAACCGAAATGTCGGTATTTTGTTGCCATATTATTTTCCTTGCGCCGCATAGTATACCAAATTCCGGCCGCCCCCACGAATACAAACCCTCGCGCCGTGGGGCGCGAGGGGTGTGCCGATTCGAACAAGGTTCACATCAGGTCCATTACCAGCGGCGATAGTGATACCGATGGTGGTAGTGGCGCGGATAGACGACCGGAGCCGGATAGACCACTGGCTGGGGCGCAACGACAACAGGCTGGGGCGCAACGACTGCTGGGGCAGGAGCCACGACCGTCGGCTGGGTGACGACTGTAGGGGCAGGAGCCACGACCGTCGGCTGGGGGACCACCACGGGATCGGGGGCGATGATGTCATGCGCAAGCGCGACGGTCGCCGCCGTCAGGCCAACGATGCCCGCCGCGAGGCCAAGCCCGCTGTGATGGTGGTGGTGGTAGTGGTGTCCCCGCGCGAAAACGCACGTCGCGGTTGTAAGCGCAAGAGCCATAACAAGGATTTTCTTCGTGTTCATGATTTGCCTCATCTTTCTGTTTCCGCCGAGCACCATCGCCCGACATGAATGCTAGGCAATCACCCCTCCACCATCTGACACGCGCCCTAAAAAATTTTCAAATTCCTCTCACACCGTTCCTCATGCGGGCCGCCCGGTGGTCGGCCCCTACCGCGGTAGGGTGCGACCACCGAGCGCGCCGCCGCCATCACTGGTAGGGCGCGACCACCGGGCGCGCCGCAACTGCCGCCTGGCGGGCGCATATTCACATTCATGCCATTTGCTTCCCGCCGGAGGTGATGCATCCCAAAGCAAGACCGATGGCAAGTGCCAAACATTCCGGTGAGAAAAACACCACCCCTGCCGTTGCAACGAGCGCGCAGAGCGCATAGACTGTCCCAGGCACGCAGAAAGGTACCCTGTCCATCACCCGGAAGCGGTTGGCGTCCACTGGCTCGATCCAGAGTCGACATGAGCGCAAGTCCAGCGGCACGGGATGGTCGGGTATCCAGCGGCGGCGCAGGCTGAAGCGTACTGGCGCATTCCCTTCCACGCACGCGCACATGCGTCCATCAGGCTGGAAGTCCAGCGTCAGCGCGCGGTGCGCAGTTGTGCGGCCGTCGATGACGAGACGCATGCGCTCGGGTCGTTCGTCGAGCCGCCGAGCGACGGTGGCGAAGTAGTCGGCAAGAGCTTCTGCGGATGGATTGTCGGGATCGACCGTTATGCGTGCTGGCAGGCCCCATCGGAGTTCCCGCCAGAGGCGCAGCGCCCACGGCAACGCGGCTGCAAGCACGCACGCCAGCACGCTAACGGCGATCCGCCATGCCGTCACTTTACTGCATCCATTTCCACGCGGATGGCATGGGCGGCGGCGACGGGGTCTTCCGCCGCGAGGATCGGACGGCCCACCACGAGGTGGGTGGCGCCGTCGCGCACCGCATCGGACGGCGTTGCCACGCGCTTCTGGTCGCCCACGGCGGCCCCGGCGGGACGCACGCCCGGCGTGATGAACAGCGTTCCTGCGGGCAGGAGACGTGAAAGCGTACCCACTTCCTTCGGGCTGCAGACGAGTCCGTGCGCGCCGTTCGCCGTTGCGAACTGCGCCATAGCGAGCACCTGGTCGGCCGGGGTGCGGCCCGCGATGCCCACGTCCGCGAGGTCGGACTGGTCAAGCGAGGTAAGCACGGTCACGGCGAGGATCTTCGGACCGGTCGCGCCGAACGTGGCAGCGGCGTCCGCTGCCGCCTTGATCATCGCCTTCCCGCCCACTGAGTGAATCGTCATGAGATCGACGCCGAGCTTGCCGCCGCTCAGCACGGCGCGCTCGACGGTGCGCGGGATGTCGTGGAACTTGAGGTCCAGGAATACCTTCTTACCGAAGTCCTTCACGGCCTTCACCACGTCGGGACCTTCGGCCGTGAACAGCTCCAGGCCGATTTTGTAGAAACCAACCGAATCGCCGAGAAGCTTCACCTTTGCCTCGGCCTCCGCGCGCGTCTGCACGTCGAGCGCCACGATCAACTCTGCCATCTTTTTCACTCCATTTCGTTGCTGGTGTCGAAACTGTCGAGGTCGACGACACCTTCAAATACCTTCTTGACTGGTCCCGTGAGGGTGAAGCCCGTCGTCTTGGCGTGCCGCCAGTCACCGTCCACTGTGAGCGTGTAGCCCTGGGCCGTGCGTATGTGGACAGGAAGCGACATCTTTTTCGTCTCGACCGCCACCACGGCCGTCGCAACCGCGCCCGTGCCGCACGCCCCGCTTTCCGCTTCCACTCCGCGCTCGTAGGTGCGGATGAGCGCCTTGTGCGCGGGAATGAACTGGACGAAATCTATGTTTGCACCGTCCGGCGCAAAGGCGTCAGAAAGACGCAACGCGCGGCCAAGCCCCTCCACGTCGACCGAGGCGACGCTCTCGCATGGCACGATGAAGTGCGGCACGCCTGCCACCACGTAGTCGCCTGCCACAAACTGGTCGCCCACCTTCACCTGCAGTCCGTAGCGGCGGTTCTTCGGCTCCGGCATCCACACCTTCACGGCGCCGTTTGCGGACACCTCAGCGTCCACGAGACCCGCGCGCGTCTCGAATGTCATCGCGGGCGATGTCACCGCGCCGATCTCGCGCGCGAACGCAGCAACGCAGCGCGCGCCGTTGCCACAGAGGTCGGCCTCCGTGCCGTCTGGGTTGAAGAAAACCATGCGGAAATCGGCCACGGAGGATTTCTGGAGCAGGATCACGCCCTCGCAGGCGATGCCCGTGCGGGGTGTGGCGAGCATTGCGAGCAGAATGTGGTCATGAACGGGGAACGTCCCCGCGCGGTCGTCGATTAGCACGAAGTCGTTGCCGGCGCCGTGCATCTTTGTGAAGGCGACCTTCCTCATCAGTAGTCGCCTCCAAGCGCGCGGAGCCACGGTGGAAGGTTGCGCGGACGCACCTGCACGTCGGGGGCTTCCGCCCCGTCAGTGAGACGCACGAGATCGGAGAGGATGTTGAACGATTCCTTGAGGACGAAGTCGTTCTTCTTCTCCTCTTTCTTCTTCGTTTCTGGCATTTCCTCATCCTCGTCATCGCCCAACTCGTCCAGTTCGTCCGCCGCTGTAAACACATCGCGGTCCTTGCGCATCATCTTGCGGCGGGCCGCGCGCTCAAGCGACACAGTGCGGCGTTCGGACGCCTCTCGGCAGAGCTTCACGACCTCCAGACGGTGCGCATACTCGGAGGAGTCCTTCAAACGGGCGTCGGAGAGCGCCTTGAGTTGCGGAACGTAGCTGGACATGTTCCATATCTGCTCGTACTGGAGTGGCTCGATCATCGTCCAGGGCAGGGCGTTCGGCAGGTTGTTCTCGCCGATGTCCGTGCGCTCGTCCAAGGAGGACGGCAGGCGGATATCGCTCTCCACGCCCTTCACCTGCGTCGAAGAGCCGTTGATGCGGTAGAAGCGGGCGGTGGTGATCTTGACGGACCCATTCGGCGTATCGGGGCTGCCGCCGAGATCCATGACGGTCTGGACCGTGCCCTTGCCGTGCGAGCGGTGGTCTCCGATCACAATCGCGCGGCCTGTATCCTGCAGGGCACCTGCTACGATTTCGGAGGCGGAGGCAGAGAAGCGGTCGATCAGCACGATGAGGGGCTTGCGCCACGCGAACGTGGGTATGTCGGGGAACGTGTTGAGCGGGTAGACGTTATACTTCTCGCGGATCAGCACCACGGGGCACGGGCCGGGGTTGGGACGCACGAAGAGCGCCGTAAGCAGCACAGCTTCCCTCAGCGAACCGCCGCCGTTGCCGCGCAGGTCGAGCACGAGGCCCTCTACTCCCTGCGTGTTGAACTTCGACACCCACTTCGCCACGTCGAGCGAGCAGGACCGGTACTGCGGGTCACTCGGCTTCTTGTCCATCGTGCCGTAGAAACCTGGCAGCTTCACGTAGCCGAGCGTGCGCTCAACGCCGTTGAGCGTCACGCGTTCCACGCGGCCCGTGGCGGCCTGGTCCTCCAGCTTGATCTCGTCGCGGACGAGCGCCACGCGGCGGCGCGAACCGCCGTTCTTGTCCGTGACCTCCAGCACCACGCGCGTGTCCTTCGGCCCGCGGATCTTCCTGATGGACTTGCGCATGGGCTTCCAGGTGATGTCCTCCACTGGGTCGTTGCCTTGGCCCACGCCGACGATCTTGTGCCCTACCTTGATGCTGCCTTCGCGGGCGAGCGGGCCGCCCTTCATGATTTCCTTGATCTCAAGCGCGCCGTCGTCCATCGACTGCGAGAGCACTGCGCCGACGCCGAAGAGCGCGAGGTTCATCTCCATGTCGAAGTCCTCCTTGCGCAGCGGCGACATGTACGCGGAGTGCGGGTCGTAAGCCATCGTGACGGCAATGAGGTAGCGCTGCAGCACGCTCTCCTCGTCCGACTCCGTGAGGATCATCTGAAGGTAGTGGCGGTACTTTTCCAGGATCACCTGCTTCGGCGGCTTCTCCGGCTCGGCAGCCTCGGCGACGTCGTTCGTGGATGCACCGCCTTCGGCGGATTTCTTATCCTTGTCCTTTTTCTTCTTTTTGCCATTCGCCTCGTCCTCGGCGTCTAGCTCGCGCCCGAGCGTGAGGGCGAGCATCTCGTTCTTGATACGCTTGCGCCATATCTCCTCGGCCTCGGCGGTAGTCTTGGGCCACGGTGCCTTGTCGCGCTTGAACAGGTATTCCTCCTGCTCGGAGAAGTCGAGCTCCTGCGACTCGAGTAGATTCGTGACGAACGCGACGCGCTCGGCGAGGCGCTTCACGAAAACGCTGTGCACCTCGTAGCCGAACGACACGTCTCCGTCGCGCAGCGCGTCGTCGATGCGCGTCTCCATCGGCGCCCAGGCGTCGATGTCGGACTGCAGGAACACGCTGTGGCTGTAGTCGCACTGCGTGACGAGGTTCGACCACGCCTTGCGGGACATCTCGTCGTCGAACTGATGCGAGAGGATGTGCTTCCGGTTGAGGATGCCGATGACCTTGCGCGCGATGCGTCCGTAGTGGGGCAGCGGCTTGACGTCGACGGTGTCGAGCGTTGGCGCGATCTCCGCGCATGCCGCGCCGCAGAGCGACACGGCTGCAAGCAGTAATCTCATTTGTTTTGCCTTCATAAGACCTTCTTCCTCATGTTTTTCACGAATCGCGCGTCTCCAACAGCTGGACGACGCGTGCGCACTCTCCTGGCGCATGCACTGACGGCTGTGCTACCAGCCACTTCAAGAACGCCTCGGCGTTCGCCACAAGTACCTTCCCCGACTGCGCGAAACCGTCCTTGAACGTGCCGGAGGCGAAACACACCACCGGGAAAACCTCGCCCGTCCAGCCCGCGCGGGCAAGTACTGCGCCGACGGCCTTCGCCTCAGCCGTGGCCTGCGCGATCGGCGGATGGTCGGGCACGTGTCCTCCGGCGATCAGCTCGCCCGACTCCAGCGCTACCTGGTCGCGCCAGTTCTTCGTCTCGACGGCGAAGACGCCGGCAGGCCCGACCAGCACGTGGTCAACATGGTACTTGCCGGCCACGAAATCATGGTAGATGTGCCAGTCGTCCGACAACCTCGCAAGCATCCCGGCCATCGCCTCCTCGCCGCGGGCGCCCTTGAAGAAGGACTCCACGCGCAACAACCCGCGCCGCCACCAGAACGCCACCGCGATGGCAGACACCGCGAACAGCGCTCCGAATATCTCCAGACGCTGCCCGAGCACCGTCGCCGCCGCAAACGCGCCGAAGCACACGAGGCATATCCCCAGTGGCCACAGTGAACGCACCGTACCCCTCACCTTCGCCCATTCGCCGGGCATGCCATGTTGAACCGCCATGTCAGTCTCCAGTCCTCTCCCCTGACGCTTCCCGACGCATTAGGAACATCAGCGTGGTCGCGTTCTGTCCGAAGTTGTCCTCGGAAATCACAATGTCATAGCGCCGCTTCAACGTCCTCAGGAGGCTCATCTGATCCTCGAACGTTGTCCTGGAACACGTCGGCGCGGAAATAGCGAACATGTAGCCGGAACACGCCGCAAGGCGGCACGGCGCGGAATCCAGCAGCTCCTCCATAAGCTGGCGGTTGAGGACGTGCGTTGCGCGGGCTTTCTCCGTCGGCATTTCGGGGAAATAGGAGAACGGCCCCATCTCCAGGCCGCGCGGCACTGTACGGCCCGTCTCAACGGCAAGATACAAATCCTGCGTCAGGATCTCAGTGCCGTCCGGATCCAAGGCGTTGACGATCCCGCCCATCTCGCGGAGCTTCGAGAGCTCTGACTTCTCCTTCTTCTGGCTCCAGAACCGGTCCTGCGCATAGGTGGTCCACTCCTGCAGCTGCGGGGCGGTGAACGAGACGAGGCACACAGCCAGGACGGCGAACCACGCCGCGCCACCGCGTCTGCAATACCAGGACGCAACCAGCACCGTGAGAAGGCCCATGAGCGGCACCTGGTAGTCGTCGTAGGGGAACGGAGCGGAAAGCTGGAGCAGAAACACGGCGGCGAACGAAAGCCCCATCATCCACAGCATCGCCGACTGTTCTACTGGCAGCCGAGGTTCCGTCGGCGCGGGACGGCGCGTCATCAAAACGCCAAACAGCACCATACCAAGCGCCGCGTATCCGCGCGCGAGGCGCGAGACGCTGCCAATGGCAAAAAAAGGATCGAATCCTCCGCGCGCAGCGTGGTAACTCTGCGCCGCGAGGAGAGAGGCGCGCGAGACGGGATCGAGTGCGAAAAGGCCATACGTGAGGAATAGTCCAAGCGCGCCGCCGAGTCCGAACCAGAGGAAGCGCCACCTGAACTCGCGGAACTTCAGGAGCAGCGTAAAACCGACCACGGGCAGGATGAGGAGCAGGGATATGCGAGTGCCCGTGGCGAACGCGAGAGACAGCCCTCCCGCGAACACAGCGAATGGCGACCGGTAGGAAATCAGGAGAAAACCCGCCAGCACGAACAGGCTGCCAAGCGCGTATGTCTTCGGGATTGTCGTGAAATAGACGTGGTATACATTGCAGGCGAGAAGCGCGAAGACGATGAGCGACGCCTTGCCGCGCCTGTCCTCCGGCACGAGTCGGCGCACGAGCCCCACGGCGCACGCCGTCGCGAAGAGCCCGAGCAGAAACGTCACCACGCGTCCGCCCAACAGTCCGGACAGCAACGAACCAGGCGCCCAGATGCCAGACAGAACAGAATACACGAACGGCAGCGCGGGCCCCTGTGTAAAGAAGAAGTCGCGGTAAGGCATCCGCCCCGCGCGCACCATCTGCGCGGCGTACAGGTACCAGCCTTCATCCTGATTCAGGCTACCATGCCAAATAGCGAGGTATGCAATACACAAGGCCACCCCTGCGGCCAGCAGCCAGGGGAGACCGGGAATCTTCAACATATCGCCTATTCGTCTCATGGACAAAAAAATATTTTACCATTTTTGACTGAAAAAGGCATTAGGAATTTCACACGCACTGAAGTTTCATGAAAAAAATCATGCCCCTTCAATGGCGGAAGTTAGACGTCCTAGCCAGTCGTCGAGACGCGCGCGCGTATCACATTCTACGATGAGGCGCAGGTAGGGTTCCGTGTTCGACTGCCGCACGCTCACCCAACCCGCGTCGTATTCGAGGCGGTAGCCGTCGATCGTCGTGCGTCCCGTCTCCGGCGCGAGCCCCTTCGCGGCCTCCAGCACGCGCGCGATGGCTGCGGGCTTGTCCTCGACCTTGAAGTTCACCTCGCCGGAGTTGGCGTACTTGCCGAGGAGCGGCGCCATGAAGGCGCTCACCGTTAGGCCGCGCGCCTTCGCCTCCGCGAACGCGCCGAGGATGCGCAGCGCGGCAAGCTCGCCCGAGTCGCAGCCGTGGAAGTCGCGAAAGTAGTAGTGTCCGGCCAGTTCGCCGCCGCAGACCGCCTTCACCTCGCGCAGGAGCACCTTCGCGTAAGCGTGCCCGACCTTGCCGATCACGGGCGTCGCACCCTGGGCGCGAATCGCCTCGATGGCCGCACGCGACGTGCGTACGTCGTGGATGACGGTGGCACCCGGCTCGTGGTAGGTCGAGGCGAGCACGGGGATGAGGTAGTCGGGCTGGATGAACGCGCCCGTCTCGTCCACGAACATGCACCTGTCCGCGTCGCCGTCGAAGATCACGCCGCAGTCGAGTCCTTTCTCGCGCACGACGGCGGCTAGCTGCTCGCGCGACGCCGCCAGCAGCGGATTCGGCGAATGGTGCGGGAAAGCGCCATTGGGCGTGTCGTTGATGAACACCGCGCCCGGAAACAGCTCGTGCGCAAGAATCGACGCCATGCCATCCGAGCAGTCGACGGCAAACTTCAAGTTGCCGGTCGGCAGGGCGTGCGCGCGCAGCCACGCCACGTAGCGCGCCAGCCGGGCGGTGGAGGGCGATTTTTCCGGAATATCCGGAATTTCCGGCATATCCGAAACCGCTGCGCGCGAGGCGTTCACCCGGCGCTCGACCTCGGCGAGGCCGCTCTCGTATCCGACGGGCAGCGCGCCGCGCTTGGAAACTTTGAGGCCGTTGTCGGTGGGCGGATTGTGCGAGGCCGTGATCATCACGGACGCGTCGAAGTCGTCCTCCGCCGTGAAGAAGTACACCATCGGCGTCGTGGCGAGGCCGAGGTCGGACACCTCCGCGCCGCCTTCCGCAAGTCCCGCCATGAGCGCCGCCGCCACCTGCGGCGACGTCTGGCGGCAGTCGCGTCCGACAAGAAAACGCTTCGCGCCGATCACGCCGGGAAGTTCGCGTCCCACGCGGTAGACGGTGTCGAGGTCGAAGTCAACCCCGAACGTCCCGCGCATGTCGTATGCCTTGAAGAATCCCATTATTTCCTTTTCCTTTCTGTTTTTCGCTGTCAACAACCACATTGCACGTCCGCGATCGAGGACGCGCCGCAGGCGAGCATCACGAGCCGGTCCATGCCGAGCGCCACGCCGCCGGACGGCGGCATCCGCGCAAGCGCGTCGAGGAACTTCTCGTCCAAAGGGTAGTCGGCCTCGCCGAGCGCGCGACGTTCCTCGCGGGCGAGCTCAAAGCGCCGACGCTGCTCAACGGGATCGATCAGCTCCGTGAAGGCGTTCGCGAGCTCAATGCCGTCCACGTACAGCTCCCACCGTTCCGCCACGCGCGGGTCGTCCGACTTGAGCCGCGCGAGCGACGCGGCGGGCGCGGGGTAGTCCGTGAGGAACAACGGCTCCTTCGGCAGGTTCGGCTCGATCTTCGTGGCCATGTCGAAATCGAAGCGGTCCTGATCCCACGTCTCCACGGGGTCCCACCCCGCCCACCGCAGGTAGGCCTCCCGCACCGTGATGCGCTGGACATCCGCATGATCGCGCTTCAACACCTCCGCCAGCAACTCCTCCGCATCGCGCGCAATGTCCGAATAGTCCGCGTTGGCACGGTACCATTCGAGCATCGTGAACTCGGGACTGTGCCGACGCCCCTTCTCGCCTGCGCGAAAGCACGGCCCGATCTGGTAGATGCGCTCCATCCCGGCCGCAAGCAACTTTTTCATCTGGAGCTCAGGCGAGGCACGTAGGAACCAGTCGCCGCTGGGGGGACAGTCGATGTGCGGCTCCGGCGCGGGCGCGGGGATGCGCACGGGCGTCTCCACCTCCGTGAAGCCGCGCGCGTCGAAAAACGCGCGGATTTCGCGCAGCACGCGCGCACGCTCGGAGAGGCAGGCGAGGTTCATCTCACTCCCATTCGATGGTGGCGGGCGGTTTCGAGGAGATGTCGTACACGACGCGGTTGATGCCGCGCACCTCGTTGATGATGCGGTTCGACATCCGCGCGAGGACGTCGTACGGGATGCGCGTCCAGTCCGCCGTCATCGCGTCGATGGAGTTCACGCTGCGGATCGCGCACGTGTACTCGTAGGTGCGCTGGTCGCCCATCACGCCCACCGAGCGGCACGGCAGCAGCACCGCGAACGTCTGCCAGATCGTCTTGTAGTCGGGCAGCTTGCGGATTTCCTCCTGCACGCGCACGTCGGCCTGCTGGAGGAGCTCCACCTTCTCGCGCGTCACCTCGCCGAGAATGCGCACGCCGAGGCCGGGTCCGGGGAACGGCTGGCGGTCGAGGAGTTCGTCCGCCATGCCCATCACGCGCCCGACGGCGCGCACCTCGTCCTTGAACAGTTCGCGCAGCGGCTCCACAAGCTCGAACTTCAGGTCGTCGGGAAGCCCGCCCACGTTGTGGTGGCTCTTGATCGTCTGGCTCGGACCCTTCCGCGGACTGCGGCTCTCGATCACGTCTGGGTAGATCGTTCCCTGGCCGAGATAGCGGCAGTGGCGGAAACGACGCGCCTCCTCGGCGAACACGTCGATGAAGTTCTTCCCGATCGCCTTACGCTTCGCCTCGGGTTCGTCGAGTCCCTTCAGCGCGTCGTAGAAGCGCTGTTCGGCGTGCACGACCGTGAGATCGAGGCCGAGGTTCTTCTTGAACATCTCCTCCACCTGTTCCGCCTCGCGGTAGCGCAGGAGGCCGTTGTCGACGAAGATGCAGTGGAGACGCCGCCCGATCGCCTTGTTGAGGAGCACGGCCACAACGGATGAGTCGACGCCGCCGGAGAGGCCGAGCACCACCTCGTCCTCGCCGATCTGCTCGCGCAGGCGCGCCACCGTGTCCTCCACCCACGTCGTGAGCTTCCAGCTCCGCGTGCAGCCGCACACCTTGAAGACGAAGTTCGCGAGGATGTCCGTGCCGTACTGCGTGTGGACGACCTCCGGGTGGAACTGGAGCGCGTAGAGGCGCTTCGCGTTGTCGAACATCGCGGCGAACGGACACGTGGCGGAAACGGCGCCGCGCTCGAAGTTGGCGGGGATCGCCTCCACGCGGTCGCCATGGCTCATCCATGCCGTGATTGTGGACGGGATGCCGTCGAAGAGCGGGTTGCCGGGCATCACCTCGATCGGCATCTTGCCGTACTCGCGCTCCGCGCCGGGCACGACCTTGCCGCCGAGCGTCTGGCTCATGAGCTGCATGCCGTAGCAGATGCCGAGCACGGGCACGCCCATCTCGAAGATCGCGGGATCGACCGTGGGCGCGCCCTCCTCGAACACGCTGTTGGGTCCGCCAGAGAGGATCACGCCGGCGGGAGGATGCGCGGCGAGGTCTGCGGCGGTCGTATCGCACCGGATGATCTCGGAATACACCTCCCGTTCGCGGATGCGGCGGGCGATGAGCTGGGTATACTGCGATCCGTAGTCGAGGATCGCGATCCATTGTTTCTGCGCGGGCAGTGTCTGGTCGTTCATGGGCGGGTATTATACCACAAGACCCGTCGTCTCGGGAACACCCAACGAGAGATTCATGTTCTGGATGGCGGCGCCCGAGGCGCCCTTCCCGAGGTTGTCGAAGCGCGAGACGAGGACGATACGCTCGGCGTTGCCGTAGACGGACACCTCCATGTCGTCGCGTCCGGCGTACTTGGCAGACGAGAGAAATCCGCCCTCGTCCCCACCCTCGACGTAGCGCACGAGCCCTTCCGCGTACGCGGCGCGATACGCCGCGCGCACGTTGTCGGGCGTGCCCTTCAGATCGCGCGCGAACACGGGCACGACTACCTCCATGCCGGAGTGGTGCGGCACCACGATCGGCAGGAATGCCGGCGCGGTAGAGAGACCGCAGACCTTCAACATCTCAGGCAGGTGCTTGTGCGTCTGGCCGAGGGCGTAGAGGCGCCCGCCCGAATGGAGCGGCGTCGCGGCGGACTCGTAGTCGGCGATCATCTTCTTGCCGCCGCCCGAGTAGCCGGTGAGCGACGTTGCGGCAAGCGACACGTCCGGCGCGAGCAGGCCCGCGCGCACGAGGGGCTCCACGAGCGCGATGAAGCCGCTCGCGTGGCAGCCGGGATTCGCGATGCGCGTGGACGCCGCGATCTGCGCGCGCCGTCCGGCGAGCTCGGGGAAACCATACGCCCAGCCGTCCGACGTGCGGTGCGCCGTGGACGTGTCGATCACGACCGTCTTCGGGTTCTCCACAAGGCCCACGGCCTCGATCGCCGCCGCGTCCGGCAGACACAGGAACGCCACGTCCGCCGCGTTGAGCGCGTCGCGCCGGGCGTTCACGTCCTTGCGTACTTCCTCGGCAAGCGTGATCACCTCCACGTCCGTCCGCGACGCCAGCCGTTCACGGATGCGCAGGCCGGTCGTGCCGGCAGAACCATCGATAAACACTTTCTTCATGGCGGATATTCTACCACAAACGCCCCCCTTGTGGAAGAGTCTCTATCGTCACTCACTCACCCAGGCCCCCAATCATCTTCTAGTTTTCCCCAATCATCTTCTAGTTTTCCCCAATCATCTTCTAGTTTTCCCCCAACCACCCTCGAGTTTCCCTCTAGTCACGCGAGAGCGTCCAGCGACACTACCGTTCCGCACCGTAATAGCACGTCACCTCCACCACCACGTTCCGCACCATAATCGCACGTAACCTATTCCCCTCAATCACGCACATCGTTCCGCACCGTAATCGTATGATTCCCCACCGCCCTCCGTTCCGTCCCGTAATCGCACGGATCACGACTCCTCTACCCCAAGCCGTTCCGCACAATAATCGTACACAAGACCCCTCCGAAAAACAACTTGCGGCACACCGATTTGTATGCATTCCCATACATTTCTCATACAAATTTCATACATTTCCTGTGCATTCTTTTGACAGTTTACCCCCTATCTTCGGGACGTCAAACATGGTAGAATTACGGTGTCGGACCCAAGAAGGAGATGCGCATGAGAAAAGCTGTCGAAGAGTACCTGGAAGACCGTGGATGCCGCGTCGTGCGGCAGCCGACAGAGCCCGCGCCATGCACGTTCGAGACGCTTGTCGACGGGTTCCTCGTGCACGTGCTGC